>DASUEC010000278.1:0-6509 GCA_036275255.1 Limnobacter sp.
CTGATTTTTCTGAGTTTGTGGTGAGTGAAGTTTTTCTGACAAGGTGTGAAGCTTGTCAGTAATGTGATGTCACGATGGGGTCACCGGCCCTGGTCACCAGGGGGGCGCACGGTTGGTCTGCGCTGAGATGTGCTTCAGGGAGCAAGCGCCAAAGGCCGATATAAGCTCGGCCGACGCTGGGTTGCTGTGTAGTGGCTGTTTACTGACCGTTTAGTCGCCGTACATGCGCTGCTTGAGTTCGCGACGCTGTTGGGCTTCCAGGGACAGGGTGGCGGTGGGGCGAGCGAGCAAACGTGCCACGCCAATGGGGTCGCCGGTTTCTTCGCACCACCCATACTCCCCGTTGTCGATCTTCTGGAGGGATTGCTGCACTTTCTTCAGCAACTTGCGTTCACGGTCCCGTGTGCGCAACTCCAAAGCGTGCTCTTCTTCAATGGTTGCACGGTCTGCGGGGTCGGGAACCACAACGGTTTCGCGCAAGTGTTCGGTGGTTTCACCAGCGTTGGCCAGCAGTTCTTTTTCCATGTCCTGCAGTCGCTGGCGGAAAAAGGCAAGCTGCACATCGTTCATGTAGTCGTCTTCTGACATCTTCAGCAGTTCTTGTTCGCTGATGATTGGCGTCTTTTCAGTGGTCATAGCACAGCCTCTAGTCGTTTGGTTCTTTATTGACTATATACCAGTATATCCCCTATCGAGCCAGACATAGCTCTAACCCTTGGGTGATAAAGTCCTTGGGGAGTTTACGCCCAATGAACACGATTTTGCTTTCTTTTTTCTCGGCACCTTCCCATTTTCTGCCCCAATCCAGCCCCATGAGCATGTGCACGCCCTGAAACAGCGCGCGTCGATCGCTGCCTTTGATGGCGAGTATGCCTTTGTAACGCAGCATGTCCGGGCCATACACTTGGGTGACGGAGCCCATGAATTCTTCAAATTTTTGACCGTCAAATGGCTTGGCACTTTTGAACACAAAGCTCTGAATGTCGTCGTTGTGGGTGTGTTTGTCTTCATCCAGAAAGTCTGGCGCAATGTCCAGGATGGAGTTCAGGTTGAAACCACGCACATCGAGCAGGCGTTCCACAGGGGCTTTGCCGTGTTCACTTAGCATCATTTCAGCCCGAGCATTCATTCTAACCAGGCGCCGTTTCAAGGCGGTGACATCGTCCTCGGTGCACAGGTCGGTTTTGGAGAGCAAAATGCGATCAGCAAATCCAACCTGTTGCTGGATTTCCCGGTGCTCATCCAGTTGCTGCATGCCGTGCTTGGCATCCACCACGGTGATTACTGCATCCAGCATGTAGTTTTCGGCCACCAGGTCGTCCACAAAAAAGGTTTGTGCCACTGGCCCGGGGTCTGCCATGCCTGTGGTTTCAATCACCACGCGGTCAAAGTGGATGGTGCCCGCCAGGCGTTTGGCGGCCATTTCGCCCAGAATGCGCACCAGGTCACCGCGCACGGTGCAGCACAGGCAGCCGTTGTTCATTTCGACAATGTTTTCCTGCTCGTCTTGCATCAGGAGGTCGTTGTCGACGCCTTCCTCACCGAACTCGTTTTCAATCACAGCGATCTTCATGCCGTGGTTTTCTTTGAGGATGCGGTTGAGCAGGGTGGTTTTGCCACTGCCTAAAAAGCCGGTGAGGATGGTGACCGGGACAAGTTTGTGGGGCGCGTTGTTCATGGTGTTGTCTGCTGCTGAATGTATTGAATGCCTACAGTTGGAGGCAATTCCTGAAATTTAAAGGCAAGGGCTGTGCCAGCCCGCATGGCGCACAAGCAAGGTGCGCACCGCAGCCTGTCAGTGCTCGGGCAGGGCTGCAAATGTCCACACGCCATCCACCCGGGTCCGCGACACCAATCCTTTGTACCACAGGTAATGCAGGTGGGCGATGGCCTCGCCCATGGCAAAGCTCATTTGATGGCCGTCCATGTCGCGCCTGAACAGCACGGCAATGGCCTGCCGCGCGGTCAGTGCCCGTTCTTTCAACGCCGCCAGCAATTCATTCAAACGGTGGTCGTGGTGGCGCAGAAGCTGGGCGCAGCGGTCGTGCACGCCTTTGAAGGGCACGCCATGGGAGGGCAACACGGTCAGGCTGTCGGGCAGCTCTGCCATGCGTTGAACCGACTGTAAAAACAACAGCAACGGGTTGCCTTCGGGCTCAATGCCATACACGCTCACGTTGGTGGAAATGGTGGGCAACAGCATGTCTCCGCTGATCATCAGGCCCAGGCTGTTGCACACCAGGCTGATGTGCTCGGGGCTGTGGCCAAAACCGGCATGGCACTGCCACAGGTGGCCGCCAATCTCGATTTGATCGCCGTGCTGAATGCGCTGGTAGTTCAGTGGGGGTTCGGGCACCAGCCGTGAAAACAGTCCGCCACGGGCTTCTTTGGTTTCGTCGGCTTTTTTCTCGTTCACCAGCCCGTGGCTGGCCATGAAGGTGGCCAGGGTGTTGCCGTCGAACCCGGGCAGGTTGGCGCACAAATTGCGGGCCATGAAATATTCCCCGGTGGACATGTGCACATGCACCCCATGGCGACGCGCCAGCGGGCCAGCCATGCCAATGTGGTCGGGGTGGGCATGGGTCACAATGATGCGGCCCAGGGGCTTGCGCACAAACAGGGTTTTTTCGATGTCCTCCCACATGGCGGCCACATCGGGCAGGCCCGCGCCGCAATCCACCAGGGTGTACTGGTTTTCTTCTTCAATCAGCCACACATTGATGTGGTCGAGCGCAAAAGGCAGTGGCAAACGCAACCACAAAACGCCCGGGGCGACCGGGGTGGGTTGACCCAGAACGGGCGGTTCAAACAAACGTTCAATTCCCATGTGTTTTATGGTGACTTTTCAGTCATTTGTGTGGGTGGAGGGGCTGATTGTAGGGCATCATTTGGGGAAAGAATAACCTTAGCGGAGACTTTGACATGTTGAATTTGCCAGGACTTCAATTTGATCTTGGAGAAGACATCGACGCCTTGCGCGATGCAGTACAAACCTTTGCCCAAGCGGAAATTGCCCCTTTGGCAGCCGAAATGGACAAAACCGACCAATTTCCCATGCATTTGTGGCGAAAAATGGGCGACATGGGCCTGTTGGGGCTCACCGTTGAAGAGGAACTCGGCGGCAGTGGCATGGGCTACTTGGCCCACATTGTGGCCATGGAAGAAATTTCGCGCGCCAGTGCCTCGGTGGCGCTGAGCTACGGCGCGCACTCCAACCTGTGCGTGAACCAGATTCGCCGCAACGGCAACGATTGGCAGCGCAAAACCTTCCTGCCCAAACTCATTTCTGGTGAGCAAATTGGTGCCTTGGCCATGAGCGAACCCGGCGCAGGTTCGGACGTGGTCAGCATGCAATTGCGGGCCGACAAGAAGGGCGACAAGTACGTGCTCAATGGCAGCAAAATGTGGATCACCAATGGCCCCGATGCCGATGTGTTGGTGGTGTATGCCAAAACCGATTTGGCCGCAGGCCCCCACGGCATTACCGCTTTTTTGATTGAAAAAGGATTCAAGGGCTTTTCGATTGCGCAGAAGCTGGACAAGCTGGGCATGCGCGGCAGCCACACCGGCGAGCTGGTGTTTGAAGATTGCGAAGTGCCCGAAACCCATGTGCTGGGCAAGGTGGGCCGAGGCGTGAATGTGCTGATGAGCGGGCTGGATTTTGAGCGTGCCGTGCTGAGTGGTGGCCCATTGGGCATCATGGCAGCCGCCATGGATGTGGTGGTGCCCTATGTGCACGACCGCAAGCAATTTGGTCAAAGTATTGGTGAATTCCAGCTGATTCAGGGCAAGCTGGCCGACATGTATTCCACCATGATGGCCACGCGTGCCTACGTGTACCAAGTGGGCAAGGCCTGCGACAAAGCCACACCCGACACGGTGCGCAAACTGCGCAAAGATTGCGCCGGTGCCATTTTGTTCTCTGCTGAAAAAGCGACCTGGATGGCGGGTGAGTCAATCCAGATTCTGGGTGGCAATGGCTACATCAACGAGTACCCCTGTGGCCGTTTGTGGCGCGATGCCAAGCTCTATGAAATTGGCGCAGGCACCAGCGAAATTCGCCGCATGTTGATTGGCCGCGAATTGTTCGCAGAGACGATGTAAGGCTCATTGCGGCAGGGCAGGCCCGGCGGATTTGAACACCCGCTTGTCCTGCCCAATCACCACTTCACTTTCCCACAAGTAACTGAGCCTGGGGTGCGCGGTTTGTAGCACTGTGAGTGCCTCAGCAATTCCCAGTACATGGTAGTTCATCCAGGCCAGTGAATACTGGGCCGCAATTTCTCGCCCCCAGGTGGACGTGGGCAGCAACGGGTAGTTGGTGTGCTGGGCATGGCTGGCAGCGTCGGCCACAATGAAGGCGCGGTCGCTGGTCAGTTTGTCGTACACCGGGCGCACAACCGCAGGGTTCACCGCAACGATGGGTGCGATGGGGCCGTCATGGTCACCGGTCTGTATCATCACAGGGATCGGGTTTTTGTCGAACACCGATTGAATCTCACTGATGGGTGCAGCGGCCACGGCGGCTTTCAGGCGCGGCTCAACGGCCTGCAAACCCATGGTGGCAATGGCGCCCATGCTGTGGCCAACCACGCCAATGCGGGCGGGGTCAATAAACTCGCGCACCGGGCTGTTGTTGAGCAGGTAGGTGAGCGCGTCTTGTGCCTCTTCAATGTTGTTGCCGGGGTCGCCTTGCACTTCATCATCGGATCGGCCCTGGCCAGAAAAATCGAAGGCAAACACCAAATAGCCCGCATCTGCAAACGATTGATGCCACCAGCGGTACATGGCGGTGTTGGTGTTCAGGCCCTGCAAGGCCAAAATCACCGGGTATTTTTGGGCGGTGGCTTGCGTTTGCCCGCGCTTGGGCAGCACGATTTCGCCGTGCAGGCGGGTGCCATAGCGGTTTTGAAAATCGACGGGCACCAGCGCCACTGACTTGTTGTTCTCGGGGTGGCCGTACCAGTGGAACACTTGGTCAATTCGGGAGCCATCGTTCAGTTGCGCAGCCATGGCGCGAATTTGAAATTCAAGCAATGCCGGGTCGGTGATGTCACTCAGTGTGTAGCCCAAAGCGATGGGGTCGACCACGCCGGCCAGTTGCTGGCGCGGCAACATGTCGCTAATCATGCCAAGCTGGAACACGGCATCTTCCGTGGGTAGCGGACTCACCGGCGGATTCTCGCCCTGCACCGAGGCGGGCCAGCCAAACGTTTCGCTCGGGCTGACGGTTGACGTGCCGCCGGATGACGCAGGGTCTTCTGCGGCGCAGGCCCAGAGGATCCAGGGCAAAACGGCAAGGTACAGCAGTGATTTCATGGCGACGCTCATTGTTTACAGCATGTCGATTTTACCCATTGCAATTGTTTTTGGATTCGCAATACCAAATGCGCCATGGGCATGGCTTGCCGTGGAGGCGCCAACTTTGGTCTAGAATCAGACAACGTGCACACATCCGGACCATTCCATGACAGGCATTCCTTTCGACATCAAAACCCTGGAAGACAGCGAGGCTGGTGAGCTGCTGGAGGTGAGCAACCTGACCGAGGAAGAGGAGCGCGAGCTTTCAAAGAAAGTGGCAGCTGACATTCTTGCGGGGTTCGACAAGCACTATCGCCTGTTTCGCTATTGTGCCCAGCAGGCGAAGAAGCTGTTCGAAGAGGGCGATTGGCATCTTATCCAGCAACTGGCCCGTGACAGGATTGATTTTTACGATGAGCGCGTTAAAGAGGCGGTGGACCTGTTGAGGCGCAATTATGGCTCATCCCTGATGTCCGAATCTGTTTGGGCAAAAATCAAGACCCGCTTTGTGACCTATTTGGTGGACCACAAACAGCCTGAACTGGCCGAGACTTTTTTTAATTCGGCTGTCACCAAAATTTTACACCGTGATTACTTTCATAACCGGTTTTTGTTTGTTCGCCCCGCAGTCAGCACCGATTACGTCGAGAGTGATCCACCCTCCTATCGGAGTTATTACCCTGCCAATCGCAAAAGCGGCGGCTTGAGAAAAACCCTCAAGAAACTGGTGCGTGATTTCGGCTTGAATGCGGAGTTTGTGGACCTGGCCCGCGACCTGCGCTATGTGGTGAATGCGGCGCGCCAACTCATGCCTCGCCCCATCAAGGTGGATCCGGATTGTCAAATCCAGGTGCTGTCCAGTTTGTTCTTCCGCAACAAGGGCGCATACATCATTGGCAAGTTCATCAATGCCAACATGCCCCAGCCATTTGCGGTGCCGATTCTGCGGGACTCTTCCGGCAAGTTGTACATCGACACGGTGTTGTTCAATGTGCAACAAATTGCAACCCTGTTCAGCTTTACCCGGGCCTATTTCCTGGTGGATATGGAAACCCCTGGCGCATACGTCCAGTTTTTGCGAACCTTGCTGCCCAACAAACCCAAGGCTGAGATGTACACCATGCTCGGTTTGCAAAAGCAGGGTAAAACACTTTTTTATCGCGACTTCCTGCACCACCTGAAGCATTCGCATGATGAATTTATCGTGG
>DASUEC010000279.1:0-3114 GCA_036275255.1 Limnobacter sp.
TTTCTGGGCGCGGTACTCGGTGAGGGGCTGGCTTTTGATGTAACCGGAATGCGACAGTGTCACCACCATGTCTTGTGGCGTGATCAGGTCTTCCGTACCCAGCTCGGTGGCATTGAATTCAATGGTGGAGCGACGTTCGTCGCCAAATTCGTTGCCAATGCCTGTGAGCTCATCCTTGATGATCTGGTTGATTCGCGCTGGCTTGCTCAAAATGTCGAGCAGGTCTGCAATTTGGTCGATCACCTCTTTGTATTCGTTGATGATCTTGTCTTGCTCAAGGCCAGTCAGGCGTTGCAAGCGCATGTTCAGGATTTCTTGCGCCTGCACTTCGCTTAGCCGGTACAGGCCGTCGTCTTGCAAGCCCAGGCGACTGGGTAAACCCTCCGGACGGAAAGCCTTGGCCCCGCCCGAATCGCCCAACTCCGTGCGGCTCAACATGTCGCGCACCAGGGAGGAATCCCAGGCGCGTGCCAGCAAATCGGCTTTTGCAACGGGCGGCGTGGGGGCCGCCTTGATGATTGCAATGAACTCGTCGATGTTGGCCAAAGCAACCGCCAAACCTTCCAGCACATGCCCGCGCTCGCGGGCCTTGCGAAGCTCGTACACCGTGCGGCGTGTGACCACTTCACGCCTGTGCTGCAAGAAATAAACAATCAGTTCCTTGAGGTTCAACAGCTTGGGCTGACCATCCACCAACGCCACCATGTTGATGCCGAAAGTGTCCTGCAACTGGGTATTTTTGTAGAGGTTGTTCAGCACCACCTCGGGCACTTCGCCGCGTTTTAGCTCTATCACCACCCGAATGCCGTCTTTGTCCGACTCATCGCGGATGTCGGAGATGCCCTCGATTTTTTTCTCTTGCACAAGCTCTGCGATGCGCTCAAGCAGGCTTTTCTTGTTGACTTGGTAAGGCAGCTCATCGACGATGATGGCGACGCGATTACCCCGGTCGATGTCTTCAAAGTGGGTTTTGGCACGCATCACCACGCGCCCGCGGCCTGTTCGGTAGCCCTCGCGTACACCGGCAATGCCGTAGATAATGCCAGCCGTTGGAAAATCAGGTGCTGGAATCAACTCAATGAGATCTTCAACCGTGCAGTCCGGCGTGTCGATGGCAAACAGACAAGCCGCAACAACTTCCTTGAGGTTGTGCGGTGGCATGTTGGTGGCCATGCCGACGGCAATGCCGGAAGACCCATTGACCAGCAAATTGGGCAAACGCGCCGGCAGCACGCGGGGCTCTTTCTCGCTGCCATCATAGTTGGGGCCAAAGTCGACTGTTTCCTTGTCGATGTCAAGCAACATCTCATGGGCAATCTTGTCCAGGCGAATTTCGGTGTAACGCATGGCCGCAGCGTTGTCACCGTCAATGGAGCCAAAGTTACCCTGACCATCCACCAGCGTGTATCGCAGAGAAAAATCCTGCGCCAGGCGCACGATGGTGTCGTACACCGCCGAGTCACCATGCGGGTGGTACTTACCGATCACATCACCCACAATACGGGCAGACTTTTTGTAAGCGCGGTTCCAGTCGTTGTTCAGTTCGTGCATCGCAAACAACACCCGGCGATGCACTGGCTTTAAGCCGTCGCGCACATCGGGCAGCGCACGCCCCACAATCACGCTCATGGCGTAATCCAGGTACGACCTGCGCATCTCCTCTTCAAGACTGATTGGGAGTGTTTCTTTTGCGAATGAATCCATGTTTTTTCTTGTCGTGAAAGGTCGGAAGGAACAAGATCGCCAGGGGCATTCAACCGCAAAGGGTCAAAAAGCCACACATCCATAGGCGCTGCACTTGCAAGCCTTTGATTGTATCAGCCAAAATCAGCCCCACGGCCCGCGCCCATGCGTTCCAATTCAACAAGTGACCCTGCCCATGCAACTGCTGTTACCCCGTTGGCTGCTCAGCCTGCACAACAACTGTGAAGTGCTTGAAAACCAAGCAGTTTTGATTGAAAACGACAAAATACTCGCAGTCGGCCCTGCACCGGACCTGGTCAGGGCCTACCCGCAGGCTGTGCAAATGCCCTTGGTCAACCAAGTGCTGATGCCTGGGTTGATTAATATGCACACGCACGCTGCGATGAACTTGTTGCGCGGTGCTGCCGACGACCTTGCCTTGCATGACTGGCTTCAAACAAGGATATGGCCCTTGGAAGGTGCCTTGGCCGACGCCGAGTTTGTGTACGACGGCACGGTGCTGGCGGCGGCGGAAATGCTTCGCAATGGCATCACAACTTTCAATGACATGTATTTTTATCCGGAGCAAACGGCTCAAGCCGCAATGGACCTTGGATCGCGGGTGGTGGTCGGTATCACGGTGATTGAATTCCCGACCCGTTATGCCTCCGATGCACGTCAATACATCGATCTGGGGATTGCCGCGCGGGACAAGTTCAAAGCGGAATCGACAGTGCACTGGACTGTGGCTCCACACGCCCCCTACACCGTGAGTGACGACACCTTTGTGCACATGGCGACACTGGCGGAAGAATTGGACATACCAATCCATTGCCATTTGCACGAGACTGCCAGCGAGGTCAGCGATGCCGTGGCACGCCACGGGGAGAGGCCTTTTGCTCGGTTTCAGCGCCTGGGGCTTGTCAATGAGCGTCTTCTTGCAGTTCATGGGGTTCACCTGGACGATCAAGAGCTTCACACCATGGCACGCGCGGGAGCAACGCTTGTTCATTGCCCCAGCTCCAATCTGAAGCTAGCCAGCGGCCTGGCCCCCACCGACAGGGCATTGAAAGCAGGTGTACGTGTGGTGGTGGGCACCGACGGCGCAGCCAGCAACAACAAACTCGACCTGTGGGAGGAAGGCCGCCTGGCATCCCTGCTCTGCAAAGGGTCCAGTGGCGACGCCACCGCATGGCCAGCGAGTGCGTTGCTGCGCAGCATGACCTGCGATGCAGCCCACGCGCTGGGTCTGGAGCACCAAATCGGTGCAATTGCACCAGGAATGCAAGCCGACCTGATTGCCATCACCGTTGGAGAGCATGCCCATCAGTTGCCCAACCACAACCTGGTGTCGAAACTGGCTTACAGCGGGGCTGGGCGCGATGTGGAACATGTTTGGGTGGCTGGCACCCAAGTTGTGCAATCGCAACA
>DASUEC010000280.1:0-2361 GCA_036275255.1 Limnobacter sp.
TTGGCATGGTCTGCGGGGTGTGCGTTTGCTTAAAGTACAGACGGTGGCCTTTCCACGGTGATGGCACAGTGCGTCAAGCCCGGGTAGGGTGTGCGCAGCATGTTCAAGAAGCCGTCCAGCCCCCAAGCCACATTGGTGTCGCGTGCACGGGGTGATTTGGTCCACACGGTTTGCGCGCTCACCTTCCACACCACATTCCAGGCCAGCTTCGCACCCTGCCCGCGTGTCGCCGAGGTGCCCTGGTTGCACAACAGGCTGATCACAGGGCGGCCATGTGCCAGCTCCTGCTCGAGCAGTTGCACATAAAGCTCGTCCGCTTGCGTGGCATCAACCCCGCGGTACCAATGGGCAACCAATCCGGCTTTGCCCAGTGCATTGAGCAAGGCCTCCGGGGTGGTGTCGAGCACGGCGTTCGCTTGCGCACCGGGCTCCATCCAGCGCACAATCTCTTGCAGATAAGAGGGGTTGTCTGGGTGCCCATCCCTGGCCCTGGGCAGGTGGTTCCAGCCAATTTCATGATAATCGAGCAACACGGCCAGGGCGCAAGGCCCGCTTGCTGTGGGTTGATCATCGGGTGGGGCAAATCCAAAAACAGCCCGGGCGAGTGAATTGCCTGCGACCGCCCTGGGGGCGGGCGTGTTTGTTTTGATGTAGTGGGTTAGTGGCAATGCGCCGGAGAAGTTCAGGTCCAGACGAATTGGCTCGGTCATGCATCAATGTCCTATCGGGTTTTGTCTAACGATGAGACATTCAAGTTTAGGGACATCCACAGATATATCGTCCAATGCATAGTTATATGCAGGATCAGCATCCCGTTCTGCAGAACGGAACACTTGGGTTGTGTCACTGGCCAGGTGTTACGCGCTTGTAGGGGGTCACCCGCGGCAAGAGGGCCGGGGAGTAGGGGCCTTCGATGCGATCCACCACCTCGCCGCTTGGGCGAACCACCAGCAGTTGAATGGTGTTTTCGTGGGGTATGCCGGTTGCCTGGCGAAAGGCGCTTTTGTCGGTGTACACAGTGATCACCTTTTCCCGGTTGAACTCACCCTTGATGCCGCGCCGCATGCCATTGTCCACAAGCCATTTGAACCAGGTGCCGTAGTCCTCCAGCACGGGCAGTTCGATCCAGTCATACTCTGTGTTTGGGGACTTCAGTGCCAGCGCTTCAATCCAGGTGTCCACCTGGGCTTGCTGTTCACGCTTGAATGCCACCAGCACGAGGGTGTTGGGGCCAGGCAGGTCGGCAGGCAGGGTGTATGTTTTCTCGTTCAGGTCTTGTGCTTGGAGTGTGGGCAAGGTGGCTGCCGCCCGCAGGGGCAGTGGCAACAGCAGCAAGACGGCAAAAAACAGGGCAAGGAGTTGGTTCACAGAAAGACGCTGGCGACGTTGATTCACGCAGACTGCCCCAAGCTTGGCAGATTCTGCAACAAATTGCCCAGGCCGTTTGCGTTGTCGGCTGGCGCTTGCAGTGTGCTCAGCGGGCTGTTGGCTCCACCCGCAGCAAACAGACCATCAAGCAAATCAGTGATTGGGTCCAGCAGAGGGTCCAAGGGTGATGAGTCGGTGTTTCCGTTGTCGCCGTCATCATCGCCATTGCCTGAATCATCGCCGCCATCGTCATCCCCGTTGTCGGTGGGGGGGGGGCCATTGTTTTCGCCCGTGTTGGTGCGCTGTTCAGCCGTGTCGTCGCTGTCATAATCGGCAGCAATGGCACCCACAGCCAGCAGCCCCACAGCGGCCTCGGCCACCGGGAAGTCACCACCCGATGCAGGGTTCGGGCTGAACAGCCCAAAAAAACTCGCATTGTCTGCACCGGCCGAGGCGGTGCGATTGGCGGCGTTGCTGTCAAAGTACACACCCTGGCCAAACAGATCGCTTGCAATCCATTGGGGGGGCTGGTCTGGCTCCACCACTTCAAGATTAAAGGTGGCTGCCGCTGCATTTTCAATCACAAGGGCGTCGTTGACCCCGGTGAACTCAATGATGGCCCTTGCCCCAGACTCGGCCACCACACGGTCGCCTGGCAACAGTTGCATGCCGGGTTGCGCAGGCATGAAAAACCCCTCGCGCACCACCTGCACGCCATGGGTGGCGCTTCTTACAATCGCCTGTTGCTCTAGGGTCTGGTTGCCTGTTCTCATGGGGTTCAAGCGTAATCGTATGGGCCGCCCACTTCAAGCGCTTTTTTGTAAGCCGGCAGCGCATGCACTTTTTTCACGTAGGCTGCGATGTTCGGCATGGTCTTGATGGCTTCAGCCCGGCTGGCGGCCGCTTCCAGCGGAAAAATCATCATGACGTCTGCACCTGTCATGTGTTCTCCGCAAAACCACGGGTTTTTGCCGAGGTGGTCATTGAGGTACT
>DASUEC010000281.1:0-7075 GCA_036275255.1 Limnobacter sp.
TCCCCGTGCTGCACCATCACCCAAGGGGCTTTGGGAAGATAGTCGGCCAAAGTGGCCGTGTTATCGAAAAACAGGGGCAGGTAATATTCGATGCCTGCCGTGGCCACACCACTGCCCATGTCCTTGTAAATGGTGACTCGGGAGGGGTCCCCTTCAAAACGCTCTCGCCAGCGGCTGCGAAATTGCGCTCTGCTTTGCTCGTCCATGGGGTACTCCCGCCCGGGCAACAGGCGCATTTCGCGAACTGGGTAGAGGCTGCGTTGCGTGTCCACATCAAAGGTCTTGATGGATTCGATTTCGTCATCAAACAGGTCGATGCGAAGGGGCAGGGCGGTGCCTGTGGGGAACAGGTCGATGATGCCCCCGCGAATGCAGTACTCGCCGGGCGTCATCACCTGTGACACGTGGCTGTAACCGGCCGTGGTGAGCTGTTCTCGAAGTTTTTTTTCGTTCAGCTTGTCCCCGGTTTTAAAGTAAAACGTGCTGCCCGCCAAAAACGAAGGCGGTGCCAATCGCTGAATGGCAGTGGATGCTGAAACAATCAACGCGTCCAGTTCACCCTGTTGGGTTTGGTACAAGGTGGCCAGGCGTTCTGAAACAAGGTCCTGATGTGCAGAAAGGCTGTCGTAGGGCAGTGTTTCCCAATCGGGCAGGTAATGCACGCGCAGGGTGGGCGCAAACAGCAGAATTTCGTCCTGAAGCCGGGTGGCGTCGTGCGGGTTGGCGCACACAATCAGACACAATTTGCCCTGGCTTTGACTGTGCGAGCACAGTTGGGCCAACAAAAACGCATCGGCGCTGGCCGGTGGGTGTGCCAAGCTGAGCCGGTGCCCGCCAGTGAGCTGAAAAGACGAAGTAAAATGTGACAGCATAATGAGACCCTCGGGACGGCCGGCATCGGCCGGTGGAGGGCGTTTGAAACAAGCCCCGTATTATACGGGGCCTGCCTCATGCATTGGAACAGACACGCATGCCTAAAGCGGCAAAGTATTTTGGATTGATCCCCGCCGGTGGAAGCGGCCAGCGTTTTGGCGCGAGTTTGCCCAAGCAGTATGCCAATATGGGCGGCATGGCTGTTGTGCAGCGCAGCGTACAGGCCTTGTTGGCGGATCCACGGATCGAGCTCGTGTATGTGGTTGTTTCCGGTGATGACAGGCATGCGCAGCGCCTGCTTGACGGCTTGGCTCAGGTTGAGGTGCTTGCCCTGGCTGGGCCTGAGCGCGCCAACACAGTGTTGAATGCTTTGACGCATTTGTTGGCTGCGGATCGCGTGGCCCCCAACGACTGGGTGCTGGTTCACGACGCAGCTCGCCCTGGATTGTCTGCTTCTGCGCTGGCGCGACTGATCGACTGCGTAGGCGATCACCCTGCCGGTGGTTTGCTCGCCTTGCCTGTGGCCGATACCCTTAAAATGGCCACAGTTGCCGATGGAGTGGCGAGTGTCCGTCACACCGTGCCGAGGGCAGGGCTGTGGGCTGCGCAAACACCCCAAATGTTCAAGGCAGAAGCCTTGGCCCAGGCCATCGCCGGGTGTCTCAAGCAAGGCCTGTCATTGACTGATGATGCAAGCGCCATGGAGTCCCTTGGACACGCTCCCTTGCTCGTGCCAGGTCACATTGAGAATATGAAAATCACATTGCCTGCCGACCTGGAGGCGGTTGCAAAATTGTTGGGCCTGGGCACTGGCCTGGCGTTGGAGATCAAATGAGCGATTTGACCGCACTGCGGATTGGACAGGGCTATGATGTGCACCGGTTGGTGGAGGGGCGCAAGCTGATTTTGGGTGGTGTGCACATTGAATCGCCTGTGGGTTTGCTCGGGCATTCGGATGCCGACGCTTTGTTGCATGCCGTGACTGATGCGGTGCTGGGTGCGTGTGGCCTGGGAGACATTGGCACACACTTTTCAGACACAGACCCGGCATTTGAAGGGGCAGACAGTGGTGTGCTGTTGAAAACCGCTTTGGACAAAGCGCAAGCGGCGGGTTTTGTGCTGATCAACGTGGACAGCACTGTGGTGTGCCAAAGCCCCAAGCTGGCACCGCACATGCCAGCCATGCACCAAAGCCTGGCCAGTTTGTGTGGATTGCCCAGGCAGTGCATTAATATCAAGGCCAAAACCAATGAAAAGTTGGGCTACCTGGGGCGCAAAGAGGCCATTGAAGCACAGGCGGTGGTTTTGATGAGGGCAGCCTCTTGAGTGCAAATGCCTTAGAAATGCCTTCCTGCGTGCTGGCCATTAGCACCAGTTCGGGTGTTGCCCATGTTGCTGCCACCACAGCCGCAGGTGTGGTGCTTTTTGAATATTCGATTCACGATTACAAGACTCAGTCGCTGGAACTCTTGCCCATGCTTCAGCACCACATGGAGCAGGCGGCGGTGAAAGCCAGCCACATAGCAGCGATTGCTGCCGACATTGGCCCCGGTGGTTTTACAAGCTTGAGGACGGCCTGCGGTGTGGTGCAGGGTTTGGCAACGGCATGGGGCCTGCCTGTTGCACCTGTAAGCAGTTTTGAGTGCCTGGCGGCGCTGGCGCAGGCCAAGCAAGTGCCCATGGCCAACGGTGTTCGCTGCTTGCTGGATGCGAGGCTGGGTGAATTGTATTGCGCCACCTTGCGGGTGACTCCCCAAGGCACGTTGTGGCTCAAACCTCCCGCGCTGGTGTCCATCGAAGACGCATGGCAAAACCCGTGGAATGATGGGGAGTGCGCCTTACCCACCTTGATGACCGAGGCGGTCGCGGAGTTGCTGCCTGCACCCTGGCCGCCTGGCACGTGGATTGGGCCATTGAGCGCTGTGGCCTTGGCGGATTTGGGTTGGCTTGCGGTGCACAAGGGGGCCACGGTGGCGCCTTTGGCTTGCCAACCTCTGTATGTGCGCGACAAGGTAGCCCAAACAACAGCTGAGCGGGTGGCAGACAAGCATGGCCGTGTTTAGCATTCGCCCAATGACTGAGGCCGATGTGCCCGCCGTGATGTTGGTTGAAACCCAAATTTATGAGTTTCCCTGGAGCGAGCGAAATTTTTATGATTCCCTTCGTGCCGGTTACGGCATGCATTGCATGTGGCTGGATGAGCAGCTGCTCGGTTACATTGTCTTGATGCATGTGGTTGACGAATTTCACCTGCTGAACATCTCCGTGCGCGCCGATTTGCAAGGCCGGGGGCATGGCAAGCATTTGTTGCTCTGGGGGATTGATCATGCCCGCATGTCCGGGGCCACAGGCATGTTGCTGGAAGTTCGTCCCAGCAATACCCCTGCGCGCGCCCTCTACGAAAAGCAGGGTTTCAAGTTGATTGGCGTGCGTAAAAACTATTACCCGGCCCGTGTTGGCCGCGAGGATGCACTGGTGATGTTCAAGAATTTCAATGCGGTGGCCTGAACATGGTTGATCGTTCGACGTTTTTTGAAGCGATGGGGCTGGGGCCAGTCTGGACTTTGCGCCAACAGCCTTCGTTGGTCGATGCCCCCGCCCCGTTGGAGGACAGTCCTTCGCAAGCAATCGATCTTTCTCTGCTTCGCGGCAAGGTTAAGTCCTGTCAAGCATGCGGTTTATGCAAAACCCGCCAACAAACCGTGTTTGCAGATGGTCTGGAAAACGGGCCACTGATGGTGGTTGGAGAGGCGCCAGGGGCAGAGGAAGATTCCTCCGGGTTGCCCTTTGTTGGGCGGGCTGGGCAACTGCTCGACCGCATGTTGCATGCTGTCGGCGCAAGCCGAGCGCGCAATGTTTATATTGCAAACGTGCTGAAGTGTCGCCCACCTGGAAACCGAGATCCAGAGCCTGCCGAAATTGAACAGTGTTTTCCATACCTTGCCCAACAAATCCAGGCAGTTGCTCCCCAGGTTTTGCTGTTGGTTGGCCGGTTTGCCATTCAAACCTTGCTCAACACAGATCATGCTGTTGGCAAGTTGCGTGGACGGGTTCATGCTGTTGAAGTGGGCGGATTGAGCATTCCTGCGGTGGTCACCTACCACCCCGCTTATTTGCTGCGCAGGCCTGAAGAAAAAGCCAAGGCCTGGGATGATTTGTTGCTGCTTAAGCAACAGGCGGAATGCCTACGGGGCGATCTTCCCCAATCCGGGATTCCACGTTGAACAGGCGCTGATTGCGCCTGTGCCATACAATCACCAGGCACATGGTGAGCATCACAAAGCCGCCAAACATCAAAATGACGTTGTTCACATGCACATCAAAGCTGATGAGCAGGGCATACACGCTGAGCATTGTGAGTACGGAGATGTTCTCGTTGAAATTCTGAATGGCAATGGATCGCCCGGCGCTCATCAGGACATGCCCGCGATGTTGCAGCAAGGCATTCATGGGCACCACAAAAAAACCGCTGAGCGCACCAACCACCGTGATCAGGATGTAAGCGGTTGTAAGGTTGTTGACCAGGGTCATGGTCATGCACACCAACCCCATCAATATGCCCATGGGCAACACCACCATGGATTTTTTAAGCGGGATCATTTTGGCTGCCACCACGGCACCGGCGGCCACACCAAATGCGCAGACCCCCTGAAGAATGGCACCCTTGTCCAGGCTCAGGCCCAAGGCAATCTCGGCCCATTTCAGAACAATAAACTGGAGCGTGGCACCCGCACCCCAAAACAAGGTGGTGACGGCGAGCGAGATTTGCCCGAGCTTGTCGGACCAAAGTTGTTTGACACATCCCATGAACTTGCGGGTCATGATGATGGGGTGATTCAGTTGTGGCTCGTATCTCGCCCCCGTGTCGGGAATCCTCAAATTGAAAACCGCCGCAATCAGGTAGCCAGCGGTGATCACAAACACGGCGGCCTCGGCTGGCGTGTCCATGCCGTCGGTGATCCCCGGAATGTGCAATTTCATCAAATACTCGGCGGTGCCAGGGGCAATCAGTACACCCCCAAGCACTGTGCCCAGAATGATGGACAGCACGGTCAGCCCTTCAATCCAGCCATTGGCCTCCACAAGCCTGTCATGTGGCAGCAGCTCAGTCAGGATGCCGTACTTGGCCGGGGAGTACGCAGCGGCTCCCAAGCCCACCACGGCGTACGATATAAGAGGATGCACACCGACGAACATCATGAGGCAGCCAATGATCTTGATGGTGTTGGTGATGAACATCACCTTGCCTTTGGGCAGGGTGTCGGCAAACCCCCCAACAAAAGGAGCCAGCAACACATAAGACACAACAAAGAAAAGCTTCAGGAGCGGGGTCATCCACTCCGGAGACTGGATTTGGAACAGCAGGGCAATGGCCGCTATCAAAAGGGCATTGTCTGCAAGCGACGAAAAAAACTGCGCCGCCATGATGGTGTAAAAGCCAGGTTTCATTCAAGAGTCGGTTGTGCTTGCGCCAAATTTGGGCACACGCTGGTACGCTGCTCGTTCAATGGTGTTGTGGCGTTATATCATATCCGTGGGGCTGGCGTGTGTTGCCGGGCCCAATTTAAACCTTCCAGGTCAACCTCCCCACGCCCGATTTGCCCACATGCCAAGACCCATCATTGCCACGGTCCACCTCACAGCCATTGAGCACAATATCCTTACTATCAAAGGCTTGCTGGCTAACAAAGTTTGCATGCCTGTGGTGAAGGCCAATGCGTATGGCCATGGATTGGGCCGGGTATTTTCAGCACTTGGAAAGGCCGATGCCCTTGCCATTCTGGAAATTGATGGGGCCATTGCTTTGAGGCAGATGGGGTGGACAAAGCCGATATTGTTGCTGGAGGGCTGTTTCGACTCCTCCGACATGCAGGCGGCCATGAACTGGCAACTGGATTGGGTGGTGCACCGCAAAGACCAATTGGACCAAGTGCTGGCCCTGGCCAATACACACCATGTGCCAGCGGGCGCCTGGGCCCCCAGAATCTTCCTGAAAATCAATACGGGCATGAATCGCCTGGGCTTTGGATTGCGAGATGCCCAGGTGGCAATTGGCGCGCTGGAGGCGTGCACCGCAGCCAAACGATGGCCGACCCCCGTATTGATGACGCATTTTGCGAACGCCGATGTGCCTGATCTTGATCGGGCAATGCCTGCTGCGCGTGCCCAGCACGATGTGTTGATGCAATTGAAGCCAGCCCATTGGCAGAGTAGCCTGGGCAATTCTGCTGGAATATTGAATTGCACTGCATGGGTGGGGGACATCGCTCGCCCCGGGATTGCAGTGTACGGAGCCAGCCCCGGACCTCGTCCTGCATCTGCGTATGGCCTGAAAGCTGCGATGCATCTGCACAGCCAGATACTGGCCATTCAGCAGGTGTCGGCAGGGGATCGGGTGGGGTACGGTTCACGCTGGCAGGCGCAGCGAGACAGCCGAATCGCCGTGGTGGCCTGCGGCTATGCCGACGGATACCCCCGCCATGCACCGGACGGCACACCCACCGGAGTGGCGGGCAGTGTGGCGCCCTTGGCGGGCCGGGTTTCCATGGACATGCTTACGATTGACGTGACTGACATTCCACAAGCCGATGTGGGCATGCCAGTGGAGCTGTGGGGTGACCAAATTGCCGTGGACGACGTGGCCCGCCATTGCGGGACAATCGCCTACGAACTGTTGTGTGCACTTGCGCCCAGGGTGCCAGTGCAAGTGAAGGGATAAACAGCTGTGGCAAAAACAAAAAGCCAATACCAGTGCACCGAATGTGGCGCCGTGTTTGCCAAGTGGCAGGGGCAATGCAGCGAGTGCACCGCTTGGAATACCCTGGTGGAATCCGCCGTGAGCAACTCGCCTGCCAAATCCAACAGGTTCTCGCCATTGGCTGCGCAAAGCAGTCAGGTGGTGAAGTTGTCCGATATTCAAGCCCAGGAACACCCGCGCTTTGGCAGCGGTGTCAGTGAGTTTGATCGGGTGCTCGGCGGTGGCATGGTGCCGGGCATGGTTGTGCTGTTGGGGGGCGATCCGGGCATCGGCAAATCCACCTTGCTTCTTCAATCCATGGTCACGCTCGCGCAAACTCACCGCACACTGTATGTAAGTGGTGAGGAATCTGCCGGACAGATCGCCTTGCGTGCGCAGCGTCTTGGGCTGGAGCACGCCGACTTGAATGTGCTCACAGAGATTCAACTGGAGCAGATTTTGGCG
>DASUEC010000282.1:0-6109 GCA_036275255.1 Limnobacter sp.
TGTGCGTAACATGCTGCTGGCCGCCATATTGGCTGCACCGGCGCTGCTCGCACTGTGGCTGTTCATCCGCAAGACCAGCGGCGAACTCATCGAACTGGGGCAATTTGCACAAAGAATGGTAAAAAGCCAGGGCATACAGCACTTGCAAGAGCCCACCTCGAGGGAGCTCGTCACCTTGCACGAGACCCTGAACTGGGCGTCGGCTGCCCTCGCCCGTCAAAATGAAGCGTTGCGGGATGCCAAAGAGAAATCCGACAAATCCAACGCATTGAAATCGCAGTTTGTGGCCAACATGAGCCATGAAATACGAACGCCCCTCAACGGCATACTCGGCTTGGCCGACGTGCTGTTGCAAACCAGCCAGGGGCTGGACGAAAAATCCCGAAAAAACCTCCAGCTCATCCACTTGAGTGCAGAGCACTTGCTGCGTGTGGTCAATGACATTCTGGATTTTTCCAAAATTGATGCCAATCGGCTGGACATCGACCCCGAGGCCTTTGCCCTGCATGAGGCCATTGAAGCCATGTTCAACACCGTGAAAAGCGCCTATGCAAAGCCACAGGTTGACGTGTTGCTGAAGATCGACCCCTCCCTGCCGCCATTCGTGATGGGAGACAAGGCCCGAATCGTTCAGGTGCTCAGCAACCTGTTGAGCAATGCACTGAAATTCACCCACGAGGGCCAGGTGTGCCTTTCGGTGCAACGCATACCGTGCGACCTTGAAAAGGCAGCGACGCTGGCGTTTGAAGTCAGCGACACCGGCATGGGCATCTCCCAAACAGCGCGCAGTGAGATTTTCAAGGCATTTTCACAGGCTGAACCGGGCACAGCCCGCAAATATGGAGGAACCGGGCTGGGTCTCACGATCACGCAGCGCCTGCTGGAATTGATGGACAGTCACATCGAACTACACTCTGAGGAAGGCAAAGGAAGTCAATTCAGTTTTAAACTGACGATTCCAGTGATTGAACAGTTGCCCGGCCAAATTCCACAGCACGCTGACATGACAATTGCGAACCACCAACACCTTGCATGCGAAAAGATGGGCTCGGCAAGCACGCCCCTTCGCGTGCTAGTTGCCGAAGACAACATGGTCAACCAAACCTTCATGGCCCATGTGTTGACGCAACTGGGTGTGTCTTTCCGCTTTGCAGAAGACGGTTTGCAAGCAATTGCTGCACTGGATGAAGAGCCCTTTGACCTGGTCTTCATGGACATGCACATGCCCAATATGGGCGGACTGGAGGCTTGCAGGGTGATTTTGGCCAACGGCCGGCATCGCCTTTTGCCCATTGTCGGCCTCACGGCAGATGCCATTTCAGACACCAGGGAGGCCTGCCTGTCTGCCGGCATGCGGGACTACGTGGCCAAACCCTTCAAACGCAGCGACATTGAGCAGGTGCTACACACCTTGGGGTTTCATGTGCGTCCCATCCCAATGCAGAATTTCGACCATGACAGGGACCTGCTGAAAAACTCTGCACTCCTGATTGCTGCAGAGCTGCCAACCCTGTGGCAAACCTTCGACAGCCATGTGAGCAAGGCGCATTGGCAAGACGCCAAACGCGTGGTGCACACCTTGAAGGGCCATTGCAAATTGATTGGCGAGCTTGACTTTGCTGATTTTTTACAAGCGCTGGAAACCTCGCTCACCGGCAATGCCGCCCCCAGTGAATCTGAAGTGATACATCTCAAAACGAATGTGTTCACGCTGCAGAAGCGCTTGCTTGCCTTGGGTCAATGAGCCGCCTGTGCAGCCACAATCACCAACTCCACACGCCAGCCCGGTCGAGCCAGGCCCTTAACCTCTACACATGCGCGTGAAGGCGCCGTGCCCTCAGGCACCCACGCCTCCCAAACGGCATTGAAGCCGTCGTAATCGGCCATGTCGGTTAAATATATTTGCACCATCAAAAGACGGGTTTTGTCAGAGCCCGCTTCAGCGAGACGGGCGTCCACACTGGCCAGCAAGTCCGTGGCTTGTAAACGGATGTCCCCGTGTTCAATGCCCGGCACCTCGACCAAATACACCACCCCGTTGTAACAGGTGGAATCAGAATAGCGTTTTGTAGTACCGTGTCTGTGTATCACAGGACCCCCTTCATGAAATTTGAACATTTGGTGCAGATCAACGACCCAAGTCTGCCCGGCGTGGACTGGTTAACGCGGGAGCAACTTTGGTTTGGTCTGGTGGCCCGTGCCTGGAAACCCACCAAATTCATTCTCGGCCTGGAAGACGCACAAGTCGTGGAAACCACCCGCAACGGCAATGTCACCACCCTCACCCGAAGACTAGATTATGGTGCATTCCAGATTGAAGACACCATCGACCTGTTTGACGAAGACCGCACGGAAACACGCATCAAGGCCAACAAACACTGCGGCAACAGCACACTGACCATCACCATTGAAGAGCCGGAAGCCGGCGAGCTTTGGTTGCGGTTCCGGTACCACGTCAAAGACGCTGAACCAAGCCCTGACCAGATCAACCGGGACCACGCCAAGGCGCACGAGTTTGAAGAAATCCGAAAGCAGGCTTATCGCGCCGCCGACATTGACACGGTTCGAATGATTCGGGAACTGGCGCTCAGCCTGCCAAGCTCCAAGCCTGGCAAACGCAAAGACAACTGAGCAACCAGACCTGCAAAGGCTGCTTCAGTCCCGTGGCAGTGCACAAGCGCCCATGTAAATCTGCCCGGAACGGTTGCCACTTCTGCAATAGGCCAGGACTGGTTTGGGGGCGTTGGCCAAAATGCCATTGAACGCCTCCAGAATAGCCTGGCTGGGCGGTGCCCCAACCGACATGGGCAAGTAATGAAAAGCCAAGCCAGCAGCCTTGGCCGCTGCCTCAATCTCGGCATGGCTGGGCTGATCCCCAGACTCGCCATCGGGCCGGTTGTTGATGATTGTCTTAAAACCCAGTGCTGCAATTTGAGGCACGTCTTCTGGGCTGATCTGCCCACAAACCGCCACGTCCTCGCTTAATTTGCGAATGCTCATTGAACTTCCTGTTGATTGAACTTTGTTCCAAAGCGCTTTAAACCAAGCCATCATGAATCACACCACTCCCTGGCCATGGCACCAGAACATCTCTATAGATCTTGAAGTGTAACCGAGGATTGTGCAGAAGAGATTTGCCAAACCCAGACGATCTGCTGATTTGCGGGCATCTTCATCTTATGATGAACAGCCTGCGGGCCTCCACGCGGGATTTGCCCGAAAGCCCACGGCCTGATCATACGAGGTTTTGTACATTGATCCACCGCCCACTTCTGTTTCTTCTTGCCGCCTTGGCTGCCTTTGCACCCCTGGCCATTGACCTCTATCTTCCAAGCCTTGCACACATCGCAGATGACCTGAACACCTCGGGTGGTCTTGCAGAACAAACGGTCACTGTGTTTCTGGCGGGATTCGCCTTGGGCATGTTGTTTTATGGGCCACTGTCTGACCGATATGGCCGCCGAAAAATGATTTTTGCGGGCACCACGGTTTTTGTCCTGGCCAGCCTGGCTTGCATGCTGGCGCAAAGCATTGAACAACTCTTGGTCTTTCGCGTGATTCAAGCCTTTGGAGGAGGCGCTGCCGCCGTGGTCTCCCGGGCGGTGGTGCGCGATCTGTTTGCAGAAAGTGAAGCCGCCAGAGTCATGGCCATGATTGGCATGGTGACCTCACTGGCCCCGATGCTGGCCCCTTTGGCAGGCGCATGGATACTGCTGGTTGGCACTTGGCGTCATGAATTCCTGGCGCTGGCTGTCTTTGGGGGGCTGTGCATGATCGGTGCACATCGCCTGCTGCCGGAAACCCTCAGCACCACACGCTCACAAACCTCCCTCAAACAAGCGTTTAAAGGGTATTTCCATGTGCTGCGGCAGCCTGGCAGCCTTTGGCTGATTGGCACCGGGGGATGCCATTTTGCCGCCATGTTTGCATACATCACCGGCACCCCGCTGGTTTACATGGGGCTGTTTGGCGTGGGCGAGTCCACCTATGCCCTGCTCTTTGGTGCCAACATTGCAAGCCTGATGGTGTTTGGCTGGTATTCTGCACGGCACGTTCGCAGACTGGGTACTCGCCCGCTGATTGTGTGGGGCAACACCGCCTGCGTTGGCGGAGCGGTGCTGGTGTGGATTGCGGCCTGGCTCATGCCCGTTGGGCCATTGGCCTTGGGCACCATGGTGACTGGTTTCTTGCTCAGCGTTGGCTCACTGGGTTGGGTGGCACCCAACACCATGGCCCAACTGCTTGAAAAACATCCACGCAACGCCGGAGCCGCAGCCGCATTGTACGGGTTTGCACAGTTCGGGCTTGGTGGTTTGGCCAGTCTGGGCGTGTCGCTTGCCCACAATGGAAGTGCTCATCCCATGGCCAATGGCGTGATGTTGTTTGCAGCGATG
The DNA here is from genome assembly GCA_036275255.1 of Limnobacter sp. Lineage (GTDB taxonomy): Bacteria > Pseudomonadota > Gammaproteobacteria > Burkholderiales > Burkholderiaceae_B > Limnobacter. The sequence continues at coordinate 4,395 of DASUEC010000282.1, forward strand.
GCCATGGCATGCCGCTTGGGATTCACCCGAAACAGCGAATGCTAAACTTTCAATTGTAATCACAAAATTATTGCAAGTTTGCCAAACTTGCAGCCAAATTGCGTGAAAAGTTGGACTTTTTGGCCTCTTTCGGGTATGTTGTGCACAACTTTGACCGCCCGCCGCGGTCTGCCTTTACACCAATCAACCTGATTCGCATTGCCGTATGGCCGACACCAAAGCCCCCAGTGGCGAGAACCAACCCGATGTGGATTGGCTGGAGAGCCAATACAACACCCGCGCCTACCTGCCCGACCATCCGAAGATTTTTGCCCGATGGGCGGAATTGTCGCGGTATGCGCGCTTCGATCTTGATGGATTCTGGAACCAGTATTTTGGTGAATCCGAGGCAGAAACCGTGGACATCATCCCCGGCAAGCCTGGCAAACCCCTGCTGATCTTCATCCACGGCGGTTACTGGCGCTCGCTGGACAAATACGACTTCACCTTCCTGGCAAAACCGTACGTTGCGAGGGGCTACTCCGTGGCCTTGCTCAACTACGGCCTGATCCCCCGGGTAACCATCGAAGACAGCGTTCGTCAAACCCTGCGCGGCATCGAATGGCTTTACCGGCAGGCCGACCGTTTTGGTTTTGACGCCAACCAGATCGTGGTGTGCGGCCACTCCGCTGGCGGTCACCTGGCCGTGATGAGTGCTTTGGCATTTTGGCCATTGTGGGCAGCGGATCTGCCGCAAGACGTGGTCAAATCCGTGATCGCCATCTCGGGCATTTACGACCTCAGCCCTCTGGTGCACACGCCATTCATTCAAAAAGACCTGAAACTCAATCAAAAACGCACGCGCATGGTAAGCCCGGCATTGATGCCCAAACCCACCATTCCGGTGCACCTTGCATTTGGTACCAAAGAAACAGATGCATTCAAGGAACAAAGCGCTTATCTGGCTTCTCATTGGGGATTGAACCCCCCGCTGCAGGTCAGCGCCGATCACCTGAACATTGTGGACAGCATCGCAGATCCGCACAGCGAGCTGTTCATGCTCATTCAGAACCAGTTGCTGCTGCCATCCCATTGAGCAAATCAACCTGATCGGAGCCAAACTGCCACAAAGGGGGAAACTGAACGGGTTATCCCCCCATGTTCGGTAAACTGGGGGTACCTGGTCTGCCGTATAAAAAGACATGCAGACACCTCAAGGAGGCAGACATGTCCCTGATTCTCGCGTTTAGCAACGCAAGCAGCACCCCCAGCCGTCGCTATCCCGACGGTCACACCTTGCTGCGCAAAAGAACCCTTCGCCTGACCGCCAAAACATTCCGCGTTGGAAGCGCTGTGTGGATGGACGACACCGCAGCCACCGTGGTGGCCTACAACATCGCCGAATTCGGGCGTTACATATCAACCAGCCACCCAGTGCTTGTAAAACTCGACACCGGGGATTACATGTTTTGCAGAACCTGTGACCTGCGCCACCGCGACACCCAAGCCCATTGACGGGGTAAACACCTAGCGGCAGCCCCCCCACGGGTCGAGGCCTGATTTGTATAATCATGGGCATGGACACATTCAACACTTCCACGCCCGTCGGATTTGTAGGCCTGGGCAACATGGGCGCCGCCATGGTGCGACACTTGTTGCAAGCGGGCAACACAGTCACTGCATGGGCCAGAAACCAGGCCAGCTTCCAAGCCTTTGACAAACTCCCCCTGCGCAAG
>DASUEC010000283.1:0-5285 GCA_036275255.1 Limnobacter sp.
GGATAGCGGAAAAGTGTGCGAAGAGTTCGTCTGTGCCCTGATCAGGCGTAATAAAACCAAAACCCTTTGCGTCATTGAACCATTTAACGGTACCGGTCGCCATCGCGAGACCTCCTTCAAAAAACAGATACTACGATCGGATCACTCAAGAATTTTCCGATCACTCGCCAGTCAAAGCCAGCTTGAACACTATTCTTTGGCCAGTTGTGGCTTGGGTCAACCATACAATAGATACATTTTTTTAGGGTTTACCCCTTGTGCTAGACAGTCGCTCCCCCAACTCCGATGTGGGGCACCCGATCGGGTCAGGGCGGCTGAGGTGTCAATTGCTTTTCATTTTGCAGATTTGCATAATTTTCAAAGGGATAAGCTGGCTTTTCGGATTAAAAATTTTTAGCCTTTAATAAAGGCACTGGAATGCTCTCTAATCCTTGTTGCGTGGCCCTTAGAAGTGATTACAATGAAGTCATGAGTTCGCAAAACAGTCCATCAACAGTACTCGAATCGCAGGCGCAAAAAGCGAAACTGCCACCGATGTATCAAGTCGTGCTTCTGAACGACGACTACACGCCCATGGAATTCGTGGTGATTGTTTTGCAGAAGTTTTTTGGTAAGGGACGCGAACAGGCCACCCAAATCATGCTCAAAGTGCATCGCGAGGGCAAAGGGGTCTGTGGTGTGTATCCCAAAGACATTGCCTCGACCAAGGTTGAGATGGTTAGCAGTTTCGCGAGGCAGCACCAGCACCCGCTGCAATGCGTGATGGAGGAAACATGATTGCGCAAGAGTTAGAAGTCAGTTTGCACATGGCATTTGTTGACGCGCGTCAACAAAAGCACGAATTCATCACCGTGGAGCACCTGCTGCTTGCGTTGCTGGACAATCCCTCTGCCGCCGAGGTTCTTCGCTCGTGCTCTTGCGACATTGAAGAGATCCGCAAGAACCTGCAGAACTTCATCAAAGACAACACCCCGGTGGTGTCGGGTCAGGATGAGGTGGATACCCAGCCCACGCTTGGTTTTCAGCGGGTTATCCAGCGCGCCATCATGCATGTGCAAAGCACATCCAATGGCAAAAAAGAAGTGACCGGTGCAAATGTGCTGGTGGCCATCTTTGGCGAGAAGGATTCCCATGCCGTGTATTACCTGCACCAGCAGGGCATCACGCGTTTGGATGTGGTGAATTACATTTCTCACGGCATCACCAAGACGCCCCAGGCTCCTCAGCCCAAGCAGGAAAACCAGCAAAACGAGAATCAGGAGCAAGAAGCCGAAACTGCCCAGGTGGCCGGCGACAAACAGTCTCCGCTTGACCAGTACACGCAAAACCTGAATGCCTTGGCCAAAGAGGGCAAGATCGACCCCCTCATTGGCCGTGAACAGGAAGTAGAGCGCGTGATTCAGGTGCTTTGCCGCCGCCGCAAAAACAACCCCTTGCTTGTTGGCGAGGCGGGCGTGGGTAAAACCGCGATTGCAGAGGGCCTGGCGTGGCGAATCGTCAAAGGCGAAGTGCCCGAGATTTTGGAAAGTGCGCAGGTGCACTCCCTGGACATGGGCGCGCTGCTGGCTGGCACCAAATACCGGGGCGACTTTGAACAGCGTTTGAAGTCTGTGTTGAAGCAGCTCAAGGCCAATCCAGACTCCATTTTGTTCATTGACGAGATTCACACCCTGATCGGTGCGGGCTCAGCCTCTGGCGGCACGCTCGACGCCTCCAACCTGCTCAAGCCCGCCCTTTCGTCCGGGCAGCTCAAGTGCATTGGTGCCACCACATTCACCGAGTACCGTGGCATTTTCGAGAAAGATCATGCCTTGTCGCGTCGTTTCCAGAAAATCGATGTGTCTGAGCCGACGGTTGAGCAAACCATCGAAATTTTGCGCGGCTTGAAGAGCCGCTTTGAAGATCACCATGGGGTGAAGTATTCCAGCGCCGCCATTTCGGCCGCTGCCGAATTGTCTGCCAAGTTCATCAATGATCGTCATTTGCCGGACAAGGCGATTGACGTGATTGACGAGGCCGGAGCGGCCCAGCGCATTTTGCCCAAGAGCAAGCAGCGCAAAACCATCACCAAGGGCGACATTGAAGACATCGTCTCCAAAATTGCACGCATTCCGCCGCAGTCGGTTAACACGGACGATCGCAACAAGCTGTCTACGCTGGACCGTGACCTGAAGGCAACCGTGTTTGGTCAAGACCCAGCTATTGATGCGCTGGCGGCTGCAATCAAAATGTCTCGAGCAGGTTTGGGCAAGGCTGACAAGCCGATCGGTTCCTTCTTGTTCAGTGGGCCAACCGGTGTCGGTAAAACAGAGGTTGCCAAGCAATTGGCGTTCATCCTGGGTGTGGAGCTGCTGCGGTTCGACATGTCTGAGTACATGGAGCGTCATGCCGTGTCAAGGTTGATTGGTGCGCCTCCAGGGTACGTGGGGTTTGATCAGGGTGGCCTGTTGACCGAGGCCATCACCAAAAAGCCGCATTGCGTCTTGTTGCTTGATGAAATCGAGAAGGCCCACCCGGACGTGTTCAACATCCTTCTACAGGTGATGGACAATGGAACGCTGACCGACAACAACGGACGCAAGGCTGACTTCCGGAACGTCATCATCATCATGACCACAAACGCAGGCGCCGAAGCGCTCACCAAGCGTGGAATTGGTTTCATGGAAGCAAAAGTGCAGGGCGACGAGATGGAAGACATCAAGCGCATGTTCACGCCTGAGTTCCGCAACAGGCTGGATTCCATCATCTCCTTCCGAGCACTGGACGAAGAAATCATTCTCCGTGTGGTGGACAAGTTCTTGATGGAGCTTGAAGAGCAGCTGCATCAGAAAAAAGTGGATGCGGTATTCACGGATGCATTGCGCAAACACCTTGCCCACAAAGGATTTGACCCACTCATGGGTGCTCGCCCCATGCAGCGCCTGATTCAGGACACCATTCGCAAAGCCTTGGCCGATGAGCTTCTGTTTGGCAAGTTGGTCAATGGTGGCAAGGTCGCGGTGGATTACGATGCCGACAAGGCCGAGGTGCAACTGACTTTCTCTGAGGGTGGCGCTGCTGGAGAGGAATCCGAAAGTGGTGCCGAGGTGGCGGTGGACTAATTCCGGTGTATGGCTGACCGTACGCCAAAACCCCGCATGGTATTTGCTGTGCGGGGTTTTTTTATGTTTTTCCGGCAATGCAGCTTTGATTGCGGCCCTTGTGCTTGGCTTGATAGAGTGCCTGATCGGCCACCGCCATGGTTTGGGCAATGCTTTGATGGATGTTGATGTCAGCCAAGCCAGCCGAAAACCCCACTTCACAGGGCGCATGGGCTCTCATCCTGTCGACAATTCGTTTTGCATCGGCCGCGTTGCAGTTGGGCAAAAGCACTGCAAACTCTTCACCGCCAATTCTTGCAATGGTATCCCCTGGACGAAAATTCATTTTAAGCAGGTCGGCAAACACCTGAAGCCGCGTGTCTCCCGCATCGTGGCCGAAGGTGTCGTTGTATTGCTTGAAATAGTCGATGTCGAGGATGGCAATACTTCCGCGTGTGCCGCCGCGCAACTGGGCTGACTGGATGTATTGTTCCGTGGCATGCTGCCATCCCCTGCGGTTGAGGACGCCGGTCAGCGGATCGGTGCGGGATTGCAATGCCAGGCGGTTAATCTCCGACAGCAGGCTGGTGCGCAGGCGTGACTGCCGCCAAAGCAGCTGGCACACATAACCTGCAGAAAAGAACAACACCAGCAAAGTGAGCAACAGGTTGTTGCGTTGAAGCATCTGGATCTTGTTGTCTTGTTCAAACCCGCTTTGCTTCACTGTGCTGTTCAGTAGCCCCAGGGTGGTGTACCACTGATCGATTTGGGCTGTATCGAGGCTGACGTTGCGATTCAGTTGATGATCAAGGTGCCCCAGTTGCTTGCGCAGCGCTTGTGTGTTGCTTTGAAGCGCGCCGGAGTCTGCAATTGTCTCGATCACGGCCAGTCGAGCCGACATTTGATTGAGCAAGGCTTGCGGTGAAGCGTAGCCGCGCTGTTCAAGTGCCAACCGGACCTGTGCTGCATGGGTTGGTTCAAGATGGCGCAAAGCCATGCTTTGCAACACCAGGTCTTGAAGAGAAACCTCAAGCAGACGCCGCTTGGCCAGTTCCGTGTTTGTGGCCTGTACCTGAGAAAGATTGAAAACCGCCACGCACGCCAGCAAGACGCTTGCCGTCACCCAAACCCATCGCAGGGTGTGTGTTGTGAGTGACCAGCGTTTCCAGAGGCCGGGTGAAGAATCGCCTGATGCCGGTGACCTGGAGGCCCCAAGCGCATTCAGTTTCATAGTGTGTCCCGCAGTCAAGAATTCAACTTGGTGGTGCAGGGCTTGAGTGAAGTTCCGGCCGTGGTGAGTCTGCGTTCGGTCAGCGGGTGCCTGTGCTTCCAAAGCCACCTTCGCCGCGCGCCGAGGGCGCAAACTCAGTGACCACATGGAACTGTGCTTGAACCACGGGCAAGATAACAAGCTGTGCAATGCGCTCCATCGGCTCCACAATAACAGGCACGGTGCTCCGGTTCCAGAGCGAAACCATGAGTGGGCCTTGATAGTCTGAGTCGATGAGTCCCACCAGATTGCCCAGCACCAATCCCTTCTTGTGACCCAGGCCAGAACGGGGCAAAATCGTGGCGCAATAGGCGGGGTTGCCCAGATGCATGGACAATCCAGTGGGCACCAGTTCGGCCTGGCCAGGCTGCAAGGTGAGTGGTGCATCCAGGCAGGCGCGCAAATCCAGGCCGGCACTGCCTGGTGTGCCGTAGCTTGGCAGTTGATCTTGCATGCGCGGGTCAAGTATTTTCAGCTCTACCGGAATGGTCATGGTGTGGGCTCTGGGTGAGGGGTGGTCAAAGAATGATACGTTCAAGCATCGCCAGCGCGGCTTGCAGTTTTGGTAGCTCTGGCAAACGAACAGGTGGCTGGTCATGGCTGTATGCCGTCAAGGCGACCTGCTCTGCTCCCAATGCATGTTGCGCCAAGTTGCCGATGATGTAGTGGGCCTTTTTTTTGCGCAGCTTTTGAGTGGCGTATTCGTCAAGGTTTTCCGTTTCAGCTGCAAACCCGATCACCGTGCGGGGTTTGCCTGTTTGTTCGGAGATTGCACCCACATCTGCCAAAATGTCCGGGTTAAGCTCAAACGCCATGGCGAGGCCGGGTGCGGCATCATCGGATTTTTTCTGTTTGTTGGCGCTTGGGTTCTTGATGCCGTAGTCTGCCACCGCAGCCACGCCCACAAAACAGTCTGACGCTGACAAATGGTGCAT
>DASUEC010000284.1:0-8532 GCA_036275255.1 Limnobacter sp.
GGCTATGTGTTGATGGACCTGACCACCGGCCAAACCCTGGCAGATTTCAACAGCAATGAACGCCTGGAGCCTGCATCCCTCACCAAACTGATGACCGCTTACATGGCCTTTGCAGCGCTGGAAGCCAAACAGATTCGGGCGGACCAGCAGGTGCCTGTGTCCACGTTCGCCTGGAAAGCCGAAGGCTCTCGGATGTTCATTGAACCCAACAAGCCTGTGACTGTGGAAGAACTGCTCTATGGCGTGATCGTGCAGTCTGGCAATGACTCCAGCCGGGCGATTGCAGAATTGCTGGCCGGCGATGAAGCCAACTTTGCCACCCTCATGAACCAGCAAGCCAAACGATTGGGGCTGAAAAACACCAATTTCAGAAACGCCACAGGGCTGCCCGACCCACAGCACTACACAACCGCGAAAGACCTCGCGATTCTGGCAGCGGCGATTATTCGGGACTTTCCCGAGTACTACAGCAAAATGTACTCCACCAAAGAGTACACCTACAATGGCATTCGCCAACCCAACCGCAACCGGCTGTTGTGGATTGATCCCTCCGTGGATGGCATGAAAACCGGCCACACCGAAGCTGCGGGGTATTGCCTGGTGAGTTCTGCCCAACGCAAACTGCCCAATGGCGTGGAGCGTCGCTTGCTGGCCGTGGTCATGGGCACCACATCCGACCAGGCTCGCACCCAGGAAAGCCTGAAACTGCTGAACTACGGTTATCAAATGTTTGAAACCGTGAAACTTTATGGCGCAAACCAGGCGGTGAGCGACAGCGATGTGTTCAAGGGGCAGGCCAAATCGGTAAAACTGGGCTCCACCAAAGACATCCTCATCAATGTGCCTCGGGGCATGGCCAAACAACTGAAGGCCAGCGTCGAGAAAAAGGAAACCCTGATCGCCCCCATCAAAGCGGGCACACAATTGGGCAGCCTGAAGCTGACCCTGGATGGGGAAAGTGTGGGGGAGGTGCCTTTGGTGGCATTGAACAACGTGGAAGAAGCGGGGCTGTTTGGGCGCCTGGTGGATTCTGCAAAACTGTGGTTTGAAGAGTGAAAACATGACGGCTGGAGAGCAAGGCAAAAAAAGCCTGATTGAATTTCCATGCCATTTCCCCATCAAGGTGATGGGGAAAAACGTGCCAGAGTTTGCACAGGTGATCAGTGACTTGCTGGTTGGAATGAACCCTGGATTTCAGCCTGCGGGCATTGACATGCGCCCGAGCAGCAAAGGCAATTATTTAAGCCTCACCTGCAAGGTGCGGGTTGAAAACCAGGACCAGCTCGACGACATTTACCGGGCCCTCAGTGGCCACCCGCTGGTGTCGGTGGTGCTGTAATATGCCCAGCCCTGCCGCGCGCGCTCTTACACCCCGTAACGCGTGCGGTATTCTTTTACCTTCTCATACCAGCCAGCCAGGCGCACATTGGCCGCCTGCCGCGTGAGCAGGTAGCGCAACAAATCCTGCAGGTTGGCAATCGCAATCACCGGAATGCCGAAGTGTTGCTCCACCTCTTGCACGGCGCTGTGCGCGGTGTCCTGCCCGTCCCGCACACCTTTCTCCATGCGATCCAAGGCGATCAAGACAGCTGCTGGCTGCGCACCGTGTGCGCGGATGATTTCAACAGACTCGCGCACCGAGGTACCGGCAGAGATCACGTCGTCCACGATGACCACCCGACCTTCCAGAGGAGCGCCGACCAGCACACCGCCTTCGCCATGGTCTTTGGCTTCTTTGCGGTTAAAGGCATAGGGCACGTCTTTGCCATGCCGAGCCATCTCCATGGTGGTGCCTGACACCAGGGGAATGCCCTTGTATGCAGGGCCAAACAACATGTCAAATTCGATTCCACGCTCGGCGGTCTTCTCAAGCAGGGTTTGTGCGTAGAATTCACAAAGCTTCTGTAGCGACGAGCCGGTGTTAAACAAACCAGCATTGAAGAAGTATGGCGACATGCGCCCAGCTTTGGTTTTGAACTCGCCAAAACGCAAGACCTGTTTTTCGACGGCAAACTGCAAAAACTGGTCTGAAAGCGCTTGCATGTTTTGATTTGAATCGACCACGATCAATCCCTAAACAACTGAATTTAAACAATGACCCGCATTATCTCAGCAAATCTCAACGGAATCCGCTCGGCACACACAAAAGGATTTTTCGACTGGATGGGCCAAAGTGGCGCCGATGTGGTTTGTGTGCAAGAGATCAAAGCCCAGTTGCCCGACTTGCAACCCGAACACACGCACCCCGTCGGCTACACGGGCTATTTCATGGCGGCCGAGAAAAAGGGGTACAGCGGTGTAGGCCTGTACAGCAAAACCAAGCCATTGGCCGTAACCTACGGCTTGAACAACGACGAGTTTGATGCCGAAGGCCGGATGGTGACCGCGGAGTTTGAGCATATGATCGTGGCCTCCATTTATTTTCCGTCCGGCAGCAGCTCAGAAGAGCGTCAAGCCGCCAAGTTCCGATTTCTGAACCACTTTGCCAAGGTGTTTGATGCCATGGAAGCCAAAAGCAAGCCGGTGGTGCTGTGTGGCGACTGGAACATTGCGCACCAGGAAATCGACCTGAAAAACTGGAAAGGCAACTTGAAAAACTCCGGCTTTTTGCCCGAGGAACGCGCTTGGATTGGCAATGCGATCCACCAGCGCGGCTGGGTGGACACCTACCGGGTGCTGTACCCCAACGAAACCGAAGGCTGCTACACCTGGTGGAGCAACCGGGGCCAGGCCTATGCCAAAAATGTGGGGTGGCGAATTGATTACCAAATGGTCAGCCCGGCTCTGCGGGATAAGGTGAGCGAAGCCAGCGTGTACAAGGGCGAAAAGTTTTCGGACCATGCACCGTTGATTGTGGACTACGATCACCCTTTGTAAGCCGCCAGGTTTATCGCATTGGATCAATATTGACCGCCAGGATCGATGGACTGGCTAGTGCTTTTGCATGCCCAAGCGGATGACTTCGCTGCGAAGGGTGTGCATGTCGACACACGCTGGCGCGATTGGTTTTCCCACATGCACGGACACCGGTCGACCAATGTCCCAGATCGGCAATCGCATGATCCAGCTTCGATGCTTGCGGCTGAAAGCACTGCCCCACATGCGGCCGATCGCAACAGGAATGACCGGGGCCGGCGCGCGCTCGAGCATCTTGAGCAATCCCGGTTTGAATGGCGCAACTTCGCCATCCCGACTGATGGCCCCCTCAGGAAATATACACACCAGATGACCGCTTTCTATGCGGCGCTTGATCTCGGCCATGGCTTGCAAGTACACATGCTCATCTTCGTTTTTCCCTGCAATTGGAATGGCCTTCATGGCTTTAAAAAACCAATTGACCACAGGCATGTTGAAAATCTTGTAATACATCACGAATGCAAACGGCCTGCGACAGGCTGCGCTGAGCACAAAGGCATCAATCCATGAAATATGATTGGGCGCAATATAGGCTGCCCCCTCCGTGGGGAAGTTTGCGTGCCCTTGAACCCGGAAGCGATACACCGTGTGAATCAACAAAAACACCACAAAACGGGCCATAAACTCTGGCACGGTTTTAAACACCACAGCGCAAACCAGAACATTGAAAAGCGCCCCCACCAGCAGCATGTCGTGCAGCTTCAAACCAGCCAACAACAATGCCATCGCGAGCAGTGCAGCAAGAATCATGAACACGCTGTTTTGAATATTCAGAAATGCAATCACTGAGGCCGTCTTACCTGGAGTGGCCCGCAGTTGGATCAAGGCATACAACGGCACCACAAACAAGCCGCCGGCCATCCCGAGGGCAGCGAGGGACCCCCCAAATGCCCAGAGATTGTCCGCGTGTTGCCACAGACTGAGCAGGGCGAGCACCATACCCAAAGCACCCAGTGGAACCAGACCAATTTCAACCTGTTTGCCCGACAATCGCTCGGCCAAGCATGAGCCCACACCAACCCCCACCGAAAACACCGCCAGCAAAGCAGAAAAGCCCAACTCACCCAATCCCAGATAATTTTTAGCAAGTCCCGGCAGGTTGGCCAGCACCAAAGCGCCCGTGAACCAAAAGGCACTGATGGCCAACACACTGCGACGCACCGACAATTGCTCATTGGTGGCCTGCATTGAGGCCCGAACACTGCGATACACATCTTGCCAAACCAATGCAGGCTGGGCTCCAGCCGCGGCGCGCATGGGCAGTCGGGGAATGCAATGGGCCTGCCACACCCCCACCGCTGAACACGTTGCAAGTGCCAGCAACTGCCACTGTGGTTGATCAGAAAGGGACAGCAAAGCGCCAGCCAGCAGGGTGCCAAACAAAATGGCAAGGAAGGTTGAGGTTTCAATGTATGCGTTGGCGGACATCAACTCCTCTGCGCGCACCGCCTGAGGAATGTAGGCGTATTTGATTGGCCCGAAAAATGCGGCTTGGGTGCCCATCAGAAAGACACACACCAACAACACACTTCCCCAATGCATGACCAAGCCCAAGCAAGCCAACAGCACGATGGCTGATTCTGCCCACTTGAGCATGACGAAAAGCCTGGAAGGCTCCAGGCGACTTGCCAACACGCCGCCCAAACCAGAAAACAACACAAACGGAACAATGAACAACCCTGCCACCAGATTGGCAAGCAGCGCGTCGCCACCACCCACCCCGTACTCGGCAGCGCGGTACACCAGCAAGAGCACAACCAGATTTTTAAAAAGATTGCCGACAAGAACACCCATGGTGGTGGTCCAGAAATAGGGGCCAAAACTGGCTTGTTGAATCAACATGGGAGCACCCTGAGAGCAAACTGCGTTGGCGAGAAAAAACAAACGGGAGCCACACCCTAACAAACGACGGCTTGTTGTCAAATTCCGCACAAACTGGTTAACCCTGTTGGGGAACAGCACGCGGAGAGGGGGCCAGCCGCAGCCTCGCTGCCGGGGACGGAACAAGAAAATGATGCACACCAAGGCGCATGGCGTCGGTGTGCTGATGGGAAGGACATGGAGAGGAAAGTGAGGTGGCCCTGGCCGACCTCAGGCGCCCAGCTTGCGTTTGAGGATCTCGTTGACCGCAGCCGGATTGGCCTTGCCGCGCGCGGCCCGCATGACCTGCCCCACCAGGAAATTGAATGAGGCTTCTTTGCCAGCCTTAAACTCCGCCACTGGGCCCGGATGGGCTGCCAGCACGTCGTCGATCATCTTTTCGACAGCACCGGTGTCGGAAATTTGCTCCAGACCTTTGCCTTTGATGCACGCGTCGACGTCATCAAACTCACCCTCCCACAAGGCATCAAAAACAACTTTTGCAGTTTTGTTGTTGAGGGTGCCGTCGGCAATCCGCTGAATGATGCGGGCCATCTGTGCAGGTTTGACCGGGGAGGCATCGGGGCTCTGGTCTTGGCGATTGAGCGCGGCGGAGAAGGTGCCCAACAGCCAGTTGGCCAGCGGCTTGGCCTGTGCGGGGCCCGTTGTGGCCAGCGCCGCCTCGAAGTAATCGGCCATGGCTCGGCTCGCGGTGAGGGTGACTGCGTCGTAAGTGGGCAGGCCCAGCTCGGCTTCGTAACGGGCCTGCTTTTGGGCGGGCAGCTCGGGCATGCGCCCTTTGACCTCGTCAATCCATGCGCTGGCAATCATCAAGGGTGGCAGGTCGGGGTCGGGGAAGTAACGATAATCCTCGGAATCTTCTTTGCTGCGCATGGACCGTGTTTCGTTGCGGTCGGGGTCGTAGAGGCGGGTTTCCTGCTTGATCACCCCGCCATCCTCGATGATTTCGATTTGGCGCTGCGCCTCGTACACAATGGCGGCATGCAAAAACTTGAAGCTGTTGAGGTTTTTGATTTCACAGCGGGTGCCAAATTCGGCCTGCCCTTTGGGCCGCACAGACACGTTGGCGTCGCAGCGGAAGCTGCCCTCCTGCATGTTGCCGTCGCAAATGCCCAACCAGGTGACCAGCGTGTGCAGGGCTTTGGCGTAGGCCACGGCCTCGTCTGCGCTGCGCATGTCGGGTTCGGTCACAATCTCGAGCAAAGGGGTGCCAGCGCGGTTCAGGTCGATGCCGGACTGGCCCTGGAAATCCTCATGCAGGCTTTTGCCAGCGTCTTCTTCCAGGTGCGCGCGGGTGAGGCGCACGGTTTTCATGTGCTCACCCACCCAAAAGCGCACGGCACCGCCCTGCACCACCGGGATTTCAAACTGGCTGATTTGGTAGCCCTTGGGCAGATCGGGATAAAAATAATTTTTGCGGGCGAACACCGAATGCTCAGCCACCTTGGCCCCCACGGCCAGGCCAAACCGGATGGCATGCTCCACAGCACCTTTGTTCATGACCGGCAGCACACCCGGCAGGGCCAGGTCCACCGCACAGGCCTGCGCATTGGGCTCTGCGCCAAAGGCGGTGCTGGCGCCGGAGAAGATTTTGGACTTGGTCATCAACTGGGCGTGGGTTTCTAGGCCCACCACAATTTCCCATTGCATGGTACGAACCTCTTAAAACGGTGAGCGAAGGTGCCAATCGGTGGTTTGCTGGTAGTGGTCTGCCAGCGCCAACAGGTCGGCCTCTTTGAAATAGTTGCCAATGAGCTGCATACCCACGGGGCGATGGTGAGCGCCAAAGCCCACCGGCACGCTCATGCCCGGCAAGCCCGCCAGGCTGGCCCCCAGGGTGTAGATGTCGGCCAGGTACATTTGCACTGGGTCGGCGTTCAGCTCACCGATGTTCCACGCCACGGTGGGGCTGACCGGGCCGGCAATCACGTCGCACCGCTGGAATGCGGCCTGGAAATCTTGTGCAATCAGGCGGCGCACTTTTTGCGCTTGCAAATAGTACGCGTCGTAGTAGCCGTGTGACAGCACGTAGGTGCCCACCATGATGCGGCGCTGCACTTCGGGGCCGAAGCCCTCGCTGCGCGAGTTTTCGTACATGGATTTGAGATCGGTGTACTGGCTGGCCCGGTGGCCATAGCGCACGCCATCAAACCGAGACAGGTTGGAGCTGGCCTCGGCCGGTGCAATCACGTAGTAGGCGGGAATGGACAATTCGGTGCGTGGCAGGTGAATGTCCACCAGGGTGGCGCCCAGCGCCTGAAGTTGCTGCAGTGCCTGATCGATGGGCGCACGCACGTCGGCAGCCAGGCCGTCGCCAAAAAACTCGGCGGGCAAGCCCACGCGAACACCCGCCAACGGCTTTGCAACGTCGCCATGGCGAAGCGGTTTGCCAAAACCGGCGGCAAAATCTTCGTTGGCCACGGGGCGCGCTATGCTGGTGCTGTCTTTGGGGTCAAAGCCCACCATGGCATTGAGCAGCCATGCGCAGTCTTGGGCGCTGCGTGCCATGGGGCCCGCCTGGTCCAGGCTGCTGGCGTAGGCGATCATGCCGTAGCGGCTGCAACTGCCGTAAGTGGGTTTGATGCCGGTGATGCCACACAATGCGGCAGGTTGGCGGATGGAGCCACCGGTGTCGGTGCCAGTGGAACACGGCACAACGCCGCTTGCCACCGCCACAGCCGAACCGCCGGAAGACCCCCCTGGCACGGCGGCCATGTCCCAGGGGTTCAGACAGGGGCCGAAGGCGCTTTTCTCGTTGGAAGAGCCCATGGCGAATTCGTCGCAGTTGAGCTTGCCAATGTTGACCATGCCCGCGGCCTGCAGTCGGGCCACCACCTCGGCGTCGAAGGGGCTTTTGTAACCTTTGAGCATGTTGGAGCCTGCCGTGCTGGCCCAGCCTTGGGTGACAAAGATGTCTTTGTGGGCCAGTGGGATGCCCAAAAGCGGCGCAGACTCGCCGCGGGCCAAGCGTGCGTCGGCAGCCCGAGCCTGCGCCAGGGTGAGGTCATCCTGAATGTCAACGAATGCGTTGAGTTTGGACTGGGCGCGCGCAGCGCGCAGGGCATCTTGAGCCAGCTCGTTGGCACTGGCCTTTTTTTGATCCAGCTGGGCGCGCAAATCTGCAAGGGTGGGCAAGGGGGAAGACATGATTCAGACCAGATAGAAAATGGATACAAATGCCGGGTGTTACTCAATCACCTTGGGCACCAGGAACAAGCCACGCTCAGCCGCGGGGGCGTTGGCCATGTTGGAGCCGCGCTGATCCTGCTCGGTGACCTGGTCGTCCCGAAGCCGCAGGGCCACCGCTTGGATCATGGCCAGAGGATGGGACAAGGGCTCAACGCCTTCCGTGTTCTGGTTGCCAAGCCGATCGGCCAGTTGCATGATGTTGTTCAACTGGGGAGCGAGGTCTTGTGCTTGCTCGGGCGTGAGTTTGAGGCGCGACAAGGCTGCAATTTTTGCGATTTGCCCGGAATCCAGGGACATAAAAATTCTCCGCTTGGAAGCAGGCTGGAACATCGCCTCTAAACGATGCAAAAGCCGCTTTGTGAAAGTCCGTGTTAATCAAAGTCAGCATATTTTATAGGTTATCATCATGAGTTACGCCACTTCAGCTTTGAAGTCCCATATTTAGTGGCGCGCCGTACAACACACCAGGACAACTTTGAGCAACGCGGGCTTGGCGGCTCACCAACCACACATTACAGGTTAGAACATCACCATGTTTGGGTTTCT
>DASUEC010000285.1:0-2429 GCA_036275255.1 Limnobacter sp.
GCTTCCAATTCGCTCACCCTCGACCGTCCGCTCACTGTGCGCACGTCGTCCAACGGGTTTCGCTACGTGAACGGCACGCCCACCGATTGTGTGCATGTTGCGGTCACAGGCTTGCTGGCGCAGCGACCGCACCTGGTGGTCTCTGGTATTAACAATGGCGCCAACATGGGCGATGACACCATTTACTCTGGCACCGTGGCTGCAGCCATGGAGGGCTTTCAATGTGGCTTGCCAGCCATTGCATTTTCGCTCACAGGGAAGGGCTATGCTCACCTGGACAGTGCAGCCCGTGTGGCCGCCGAAATTGTTGAGCGTTACATCAGCAATCCTGCTGGCCTGGAACACTGCCTGCTCAATGTGAACATTCCTCCGTTGGCGTACGATGATCTGCAAGGTTTTGAATGCACCCGCTTGGGCAAGCGTCACCATGCAGAACCCGTCATTCCCACCAAAAACCCCAAGGACGAGACGGTGTATTGGATCGGCCCACCCGGTGGCGCAAAAGACGCCGGGCCCGGCACAGATTTTTATGCAGTCAACCAGGGCAAAGTGTCCATCAGCCCCCTGAAAGCCGACCTCACTCAGTTTGAGCACATGAAACCCCTTGCCGACTGGCTGTAATCAAACGCCATGGACAACAAGCCGCGCTACAAACCTGCCCCTGCGCTAATCACACAGTCTGCTCGCAAGCTGGACCGTGTGCCAGAGCGCATTGGTGGTTTGAGCCTTACCTCAGACCGCGCGCGTGCCCACCTGGTTGAAAAACTCAAAACCCTTGGAATTGTTGACTCCCGTGTGCTGGAGGTGATGGCCCAAGTGCCAAGGCATCTCTTCGTGGATGAGGCGTTTGCCTCCAGGGCCTATGAGGACGCTGCACTGCCAATTGGGCACCAACAAACCATTTCACGCCCGTTCACTGTGGCGCGTTTTGCAGAGTATGCATTGCAAGGCCGCAACAACATTGGCAACGTGTTGGAGGTTGGTGCAGGGTGTGGCTATCAGGCGGCGGTTTTTTCTCATCTCGCAAAGCGGGTTGTCAGCATTGAGCGCATTGAGGCGTTGTACGACAAAGCCCAGCGAAACTTGAAGACCGCTTCATACTCCAAGGTCAAGGTGGTGCACGGCGATGGTTTGCTTGGTTTGCCTGCACAGGCTCCTTTTGATGTCATCATCGTTGCCGCTGCCGGCCTTGAAATTCCGCAGGCTTTGCTCAAACAACTCAGCATTGGTGGTCGCTTGATCGTGCCAGTGGCAGATCAACAAAAGCAGGTGTTGGTGATTGTCGACCGCTTGGCTGCCGACAAATGGCATCGAGAAAACAAAGACCTGGTTAAATTTGTCCCCCTGTTACAAGGAACTAGAAACGTATGAAACGCAGCACTTTAAATGGTTCCCCATTAAGTCACCTGCATTCCCTGACCCTCGGCATTGCAACACTGGTGCTGCTGGGGGCCTGCACATCCACGGGCAACAACGCCCCAGTGATTGATCGCCTGCCTGCGCGTACCGTGGACTCGGGCGCCCAGGTTGATGGCACCTACATCGTTAAGCCTGGTGACACCTTGTATGGCATTGCGCTGGAGTTTGGTCTGGACTGGCGTGAACTGGCTCGCGCCAACAACCTGGCCGACCCCAGCAAACTGAGCATTGGGCAGCGGCTCAAAGTGGAAGGCATCTCCAGCCAGCCTGTGCCTCCGCTTGCCAGTTCGACCACTGAGAGCAATGGCGTGGTGGAAGTAACCCCTGTGCTTCCTGCCGGTGGCGCCAAACCGGTGGCACCAAGCGAGCCAGCGGCAGATGTCAAGCCACCTGCGCCTGCCAATGTCACCTTGGGCTTCATGTGGCCGCACAACGGCGAGATCATTCAAGCGTACAAAGCTGGTACCAACAAAGGGATAGACCTTGCTGCCAAGGTGGGTGACCCGGTGTATGCGGCACAGGCCGGACGAGTGGTTTACTCTGGCAACGCATTGCGGGGTTATGGCAATCTCATCATCCTAAAGCACGACAGCAACCTGCTGACGGCTTATGCCCACAACAAAACCCTGTTGGTCAAAGAGGGCGAGCCTGTGACCAAGGGGCAAAAAATCGCTGAGGCGGGCCAGTCTGATACAGACCGTCCCAAGCTGCACTTTGAAGTGCGCAAGCAGGGCAAACCTGTGGATCCCATGGATTATCTGCCAGCCCGATAAATCAACAAAGACGCAACACATTCATGGGTAGAAGCAAGAAAAAGGAGCCTACACCGTTTCCACAGGTGCAACTCCAGATTGAATCCATAGACCTGGAAGGCAACGGCGTTGCGCACCTCGACGGCAAAGTACATTTTGTCGAAGGGGGGCTAACCGGGGAAACCGTGGTGGCCGAGGTGGTCAAAAGCAAACCCAGCTATGCCAAGGCCCGCACTGTGAAAGTGCTCAAGGCTTCTT
>DASUEC010000286.1:0-5489 GCA_036275255.1 Limnobacter sp.
AAGGTCGCATGGGGGGGGCAGCATCTGGCGTGTTGGCCTCCATTTTGAGTGCGGCGTCGGTGTATGTGTACATGCAATCCAGAGTTGCCAAGGCAAACATGGCCCTCAATGAGTCGCTAACCCAAACTCCACCCACTGACAACATGGCGGGGGCAGACCCCCAACTGGACAGCATGGCATCTTTGTGGGTTCCCACCCTGAACAAACAGCTCAGCACCGCCAATCAGCAAATGGAGGCTGGCATTGTAAACCTGGCAGAGGCCTTCTCTGATATCCATGCTCAACTCAACGCCACCGTGGGTTTGGCCACAGACGCTGCACAGGTGCTGGGCGGTGCGTCGGGCGGTTCATCCCATGCCGGTGGCCTCGCCGAAAATGTGTCGGAAAGCTTGAGCAGCATGCTCAAGCAAATTCGGCAGTCGCTGGATGAAAAGTCAGCAATCATGGACGAAGTGAAAGGATTTATCGCATCCACGGATGAGTTGGCAAAAATGGCCTCCTCGGTGGAAGCGTTGGCCGCAAAAACCAACCTGTTGGCGCTCAATGCTGCGATTGAGGCGGCGCGGGCTGGTGAGGAAGGTCGAGGATTCTCGATTGTCGCTGACGAAGTTCGCAAGCTGTCCATGCTGTCTGCCGAGACCGGCCTGAAAATT
This sequence comes from Limnobacter sp., assembly GCA_036275255.1. Lineage (GTDB taxonomy): Bacteria > Pseudomonadota > Gammaproteobacteria > Burkholderiales > Burkholderiaceae_B > Limnobacter. The sequence goes on from DASUEC010000286.1 coordinate 654, forward strand.
CGCGAGCGTGTCCAGCACATTGCACAGGCTGCAAAGCGTGCCGGTGAGGGCGCCACGCGCATGCAAAACACGGACCAATTGGTTTTGAAGCAGGCCAGCACCACCATGGAAGGTGTGGTGCAGCAGTTTGAGCAGGTGACAACGCCTTTGCAGCACGCCAGTGCGCAGATTATCTCCAACACCCATCAGGTGTCTGCAAGCTTAAACAATGCGGTGGTGCATTTTCAGTTTCAGGATCGCGTCTCTCAAATTCTGGGGCATGTGCAAGACAGCCTCGCCCAATTGCAAACCCAGTTGCAAGCGGGTTTGCAATCGTTGGACGTGAGCGCGCTGATGCACGAACTCGAACGGAATTACACCATGGCTGAGGAACGAAACAACCACGCAGCATCCAGGGTGGCTGGTACAAAAGCCAGCGCAGCCCCCAGCGAAGACCTGACATTTTTTTGACACGGGATGATGATTCAAATGAGCAAAACAGTATTGATTGTTGACGACTCCACATCGCTGCGGCAGGTCGTATCCATGACTCTAAAAAGCCAGGGTTTTGATGTGCTTGAGGGCTGTGATGGGCAGGATGCATTGACCAAGCTGGATGGCCGAAAAATCAGTTTGATTGTGAGCGATCTGAACATGCCCAATATGGATGGTCTGAGTTTTGTGCGCGAGGTCAAGAAGCTTGCCAACTACAAATTTGTGCCAATCATCATGTTGACCACCGAATCCGACGAGAAACTGAAGGCGGAGGGGCAGGCCGCAGGGCTGAAGGCATGGATGGTCAAGCCATTCAAGCCTGAGCAAATGATTGCAGCAGTGAACAAACTGGTGGCCTGAGATGAAGAACGATCTGGTGTGGCATGAGGACATGGAGCATGCGGTTGAACATGATGCGTCGTCTGTGCAGGAACGCGTCGTCCAGCTTGATGATTTGACCATCGGCCGCTGCGCCGAACTGGCAGAAACCATTCGCCAAAGCATGGTCGATGGGTTGCCCGTGATTCTGGATGTTTCAGGATGTCAGGAGGTTGACACAGCAGGCTTGCAGCTGCTGGTGTGTATCCAAAACGATCCGGCAGTGAACCTGCGCGTTCATTGGACAACCCCGTCCGAAGTGCTTGCCCAGAAGGCGGCCCGTTTGGGCATGTCTTCCTGGATCAATGCCGGTGTGGTGGAGAGATAAAACATGGCATTTGAACTGGACCTGGATGCCTCACGGGGCATATTTTTTACAGAAGCACGGCAATTGTTGGGAGAGGTTGAGAGCCATGTGCTTCAGCTTGAGCAAGACCCCACAGACCGGGAAGTGTTGAATGCGGCGTTCCGTGCGGCGCATACCATCAAAGGCAGTGCGGGTGTGTTTGGCCTGCAAGTGATTACCCATTTTGTGCATGACCTTGAAACCGTGCTGGATCGAGTGCGCAATGGTGAGATCGGATTTGATGCCAACATGAGCACCCTGGTGCTGGAATGTCGGGATCACATTGCAGATCTGGTGGACTGCATTGAGGCGGGGGGCAGTGCCGTGGAGGTGAACCCTCAAATGGCACCCACCCAGCAAACGCTGACTGCACGCCTGCAGGCGTATCTGGTCGATTCCGCTCGCGCAACAACGAAGGTGGCCGCGGGCGCCGAGCCTGTCACCGACTCAATGGTGCCCGGTTCGGGCGTGTGGCACGTGTCGGTGCGCTTATCCCGGACAACGCTGTGCGACGGTTTTGATCCTTCACCAATTTTTGCGTACATGCAAAGTTACGGTGACATGCAGGCCGTGATTCCGGTGCTTGACAGGTTGCCGGGTTTTGCGGAGCTGGATCCGGAAGGCTGTTACCTGGGCTTCGAGCTTCGATTTGTCACTGACAAGGGGCAAGCCGGCATTGAGGAAGCATTTGAATTCTTGAGTGAAGAGAGCTCTGTGCGTTGCCTGCAGCATGGCTGTACATCGGCGCAGTGGGAGGCTTTCGCTGCCGGTATGCCAGAGCCGCTGGAGCGCGCGCAAGCCTTGTTGCTGGAGGCTGGCTTTCCCAGGCCCGCAGAGCAATTGACCTCCGCGGAGTTGCCCCCAGAGCAGCCTGCCAGCAATGGTGTGGCCATGGTGACACCGGCCGGTCAGGCGCCAGTCGGGCGCAATGGCAAGGTGGGGGGTGCGACCAAATCGGCGAGTGCCAGTCAGTTTATCCGTGTGCCATCTGACAAGCTGGATGCGCTGATCAACCTTGTGGGCGAACTGGTGATTGCCAATGCGGGCACTGTCGAACAGGCCAAGCAGCTCAATCACCCCAGCATGCTGGAGTCTACCAGCGCGGTGGCTGGCCTGATTGAAGAAATTCGCGATGGCGCCTTGGGTCTGAGAATGGTGCAGATTGGCGAAACCTTCCAGCGGTTTCAACGAGTGGTGCGTGATTTGTCCATGGGCATGGGCAAACAAATCCAGTTGGAGATTTCTGGTGAAGACACAGAGCTGGACAAGTCTGTGGTTGAAAAAATCGGTGATCCACTGATGCACCTGGTTCGCAACGCACTGGACCATGGCCTTGAAACCCCCGAAGCCAGGGTGGCGGCGGGCAAGTCCTCCACGGGCAAGCTGGGTTTGCATGCTTACCATGACAGCGGTCACATCGTGATTGAAGTACGTGACGACGGGCGTGGCCTGGCGCGGGACAAGATTCTGGCCAAAGCGATTGAAAAGGGGATCGTCACCCCGGAGCAAAACCTCACCGATGCAGAAGTCAATATGTTGATTTTTGCGCCTGGATTTTCTACGGCCGACAAAGTCACTGACATCTCTGGCCGCGGCGTCGGCATGGATGTTGTGAAAAAGAACATCGAGGCACTCCGTGGTTCGGTCCAGGTGCGTTCAAAACCCGGCCAGGGTTGCACCTTTGAGATACGCCTGCCTTTGACATTGGCGATCATCGACGGCTTCATGATTGGCGTCGGCGGGTCGGTGTATGTCATTCCCCTGTCTTATGTGCGCGAGTGCCTGGAGCTGCCTCCGGGGGCGTTGGGAAGCGATGACCGCATGGATATCCATTATGACCTGCGTGGGGAGTTTCTGCCCTGTGTGCGCTTGCGCAAAGTGTTCGGCAGCAAGGCTGGCAGGCCCAAGCGGGAGAACATCATCGTGGTCAGCTTTGGCGACATGAAGGCTGGCATCGTGGCCGACCAGCTTCATGGTGAATCCCAAACCGTCATCAAGCCCCTGGGGCACCTTTTTGAAAGCAACCGTGCCATCAGCGGGGCAACCATCATGGGCAACGGTGACGTTGCACTCATCATCGACGTGCCCAAATTGATTTCTGAAGTCAGCAGCATCTCAGTCCACAGCAGCGAGGCAGCATCTGCTGACTCAAAGCCCGAACAACCTGCAGCACAAAGCCAGCGCCTTGAACAGGCCAACGCGTAATTTATACAGAAGGATAAAACCATGGGTGCATTTGATTTCCTCAAGGGCGGCCAGCTGGCTGCTTTGGCCGATAACCTCGCCGTGGAGGTGAGTGGTCTCAGAACCAACCCCGAGAAGGCGCTTGAGCCATTGACAACCAGCAGCCTCACCGGCGATGTGTTGTTGCTGGCCAACCGCATGAACGAATTGATTGCTGCATTCAATGAGCGCACGCGCAAGACCGAAGAGCAAACCGTGCGCAGCCTTCACCAACTGTGGAAAAGAGAGGCCCTGAAAGGCACCTCGGACGATTTGCCCCCGGCCCTGCGTGATGCGCTTCGCAAACTCGAGGTAGAAACCATGTTTGCCCAGCGCCAGGTGCAGGCCCTGGAAAGCGTTGCCACCAACGTGATGATTGCTGACGCCGATTACAACATCGTCTATGTCAACAACTCCTTGTCGAAGATGCTCGTCGAAGCAGAGACTGACATCAAGAAGGATTTGCCTCAGTTTGATGCACGTAAAATTCTTGGCGCCAACATTGATGTGTTTCACAAGGTGCCCAGCCACCAGCGGGGTATGCTGGCCCGCCTGCGCGATGCTTACAGCACCAACCTCACCATCGGCGAGCGTCATTTCAATTTGTTGGTTACACCTGTGTTTGATGCTTCGGGCATCCGGGTGGGCACCGTGGTTGAATGGAAAGACCGAACAGCCGAAGTGTTATTCCAGAAGCGTGAGGAGGAGCGGGTCGCCAAGGAACGCGAAGTGGCATTGGAAAACCTGGCGATTCGGATTGCACTGGATTCTGTAACCACCAATGTGATGATTGCGAACAACCAAGGCATCATCACCTACCTGAACAATTCCTTGAACACCATGATGACGCGCAACGAGGAAATGCTGCGCAAGAGTTTGCCCAACTTCAATGTGCGCAAGCTGATTGGTGCCAACATAGACACCTTCCACAAGAATCCTGCCCACCAGCGTGGCATGTTGGCCGCACTGAATACCCCCCTCAAAACCGGCATCCGGGTGGGCGATCTGAGCTTCAGGCTGATTGCCTCACCCGTGATCAACGAAGCTGGCGAGCGTTTGGGCACCGTGGTCGAGTGGAGCGACCGCACCGCAGAGGTGGCCATCGAGAATGAGATTTCCGGCATTGTGGCCAAGGCTGCGCAGGGTGATTTCAATGAACGCATCCGCGAAGATGACAAGGATGGATTCCTGAAAGCCCTTGCCTGCAATGTGAACAACCTCTTGAGCACCACCTCGGTGGGGCTTGAGGACGTGGGGCGAGTGCTGAAGTTGCTAGCCAATGGCAACATGACACAGAAAATCACTGCGAATTACAAAGGCCTGTTTGGCGAGGTCAAGGACGACGTGAATGCCACGATCGACCGTTTGAGCGACGTGATTCAGGAAGTGCGCGGCAACGCCGATTCACTGACCAA
>DASUEC010000287.1:0-5113 GCA_036275255.1 Limnobacter sp.
GCAAACAAAGTTTTTCAATGGACAGCCGCCCTGGCGCTTGGTTTGGGTGTGTTGGCCATGCCCGCGCGTGCGCAGGAAGTGCCAGCCAACGAATTTGTAGAGAAGTTCAGCAATGAAGTGCTCAGCGAGATCAAGGCGCGCAAGCAAGAGCTGGTGGGCGATCCCAAAAAACTGGATGCACTCATCGATCAAAAGGTGATGCCCAACGTGAACTTCCGCAAGATGACCCAGCTTGTGGTTGGGCGTCCCTGGCGTGAAGCCACGCCCGAGCAGCGGGAGGCCATCATCAAGGAGTTTCGTACCCTTTTGGTGAAAACCTACTCGGGTGCACTGTCTCAGGTGGGTGACCAAACTCTGCAAGTGGATCGGCTGCGCGCCCGGCCTGAAGACACCGACGTGATTGTGAACAGCCGCGTGATCCAGAAAGGCGCGCCACCCGTGGATTTGGCCTATCGCGTGGAAAAAAAAGATGGCAAATGGCTGATCTATGACCTCAGCGTGTTGGGCTTGTGGTTGGTAGACTCTTACAAGGCCCAGTTCGCCCCTGTGCTGAGCAGTTCGGGGGTGGACGGCCTCATTCAAACCCTGAAAGCCAAGAACGCCCAAGGCTGACATGAAGATTTCAGCCGAGCAGATCACGGTCAAAAACGGGAAACAGGTGATTGCCGAAGTCACTCAGGCCTTGCGCCAGGGTGATTCGGTCATCGATTTCTCGGCGGTCAAGCACATTGATTCCACCGCGATTGCGGTTTTGCTGGCTGCCAAACGGGTGTTAAAAACCGACAAAACCCTCCAAGTGCAACATGCGCCGACCCAACTGCAAAGTCTGATTGCCGCCTACGGGGTACAATCTCTCTTTTCCTAATTGTTGGCGGGCTTTGGCCTGCCGCCTCTGGTCATGTCAGTTGCCCTTGAGCTCAGCTCGGTGTCCAAGTACTTTGGCGAATTCCGCTCCCTGCACAATGTGAGTTTGTCGGTGCAGCAAGGGGAGTTTTTTGCGCTTTTGGGCCCCAATGGCGCGGGCAAAACCACCCTGATCAACATCATTGCCGGTTTGAGCCGTGCCAGCAGCGGATCGGTCAGGATCATGGGGCACGATGTGATTGGCGATTTTCGCCAGGCGCGCAGAAGCATCGGGATTGTGCCTCAGGAGCTGGTGTTCGACCCCTTTTTCTCCGTGCGCGAGACCCTGCGATTCCAGTCCGGCTATTTTGGCATCAGGAACAACGACGACTGGATCGACGAGCTGCTGGACTCGCTTGCCTTGGCAGACAAGGCCGACAACAACATGCGCACCCTGTCTGGGGGCATGAAACGACGCGTGATGGTGGCCCAAGCGCTGGTGCACAAGCCGCCGGTGATCATACTGGACGAGCCCACGGCCGGGGTGGATGTGGAATTGCGCCAAACCCTGTGGAAATTCATCGCAGGGCTGAACCAAAAAGGCCACACCATTTTGCTGACCACCCATTACCTGGAAGAAGCCGAGACCCTTTGCAATCGCATCGCCATGCTGAAAAAGGGTGAGATTCTGACCGTGGACACCACGCCAAACCTGCTCAAGAAGCACGCCAGCCAAACATTGACCCTCCAGCTCAATGGGGTGTTGCCTGAAAAGCTACGCGCCCTGGTGTTGAAGGCGGAGGTGAGCCATGGCCGGTACACCCTTGCCCTGGCGGCACCCTCCGAAATTGAAAACATTTTGGCCTTGTGTCGCAAAGACCAGCTCGATGTGCTGGATTGCGCCATTGAGAAGCCGGATCTGGAAGAGGTGTTTGTTCAACTCATGTCTGGAAACACGCAATGACTGGCTGGCAAACCCTCTTCAAAAAAGAAATCCTGCGCTTCTGGAAAGTGAGCTTTCAGACCGTGCTGGCCCCTGTGGTCACAGCCCTGCTGTATCTCATGATTTTTTCCCACGTGCTGGACGGCAAGGTGGAACCCTATCCCGGTGTGGGGTATGCGGCATTTTTGGTGCCTGGCCTGGTGATGATGTCGGTGCTTCAAAATGCTTTTGCCAACTCGTCTTCCAGCCTGATTCAATCCAAAATCACGGGCAATTTGGTGTTTGTGTTGCTGCCACCGCTGTCGCATCTGGAGTTTTTCTCGGCCTATGTGCTGGCTTCGGTGGCGCGCGGGTTGGCTGTGGGCCTTGGGGTGTTGTTGGTGACAGTGGCTTTTGTGGGCTTGCATGTGTACAACCCGGTGTGGATTCTGGTTCATGCCTTGGTGGGCTCGGCCCTGTTGGGCACCATGGGGGTGATCGCCGGCATTTGGGCAGAAAAGTTTGACCAGCTGGCGGCGTTCCAGAACTTCATCATCATGCCGGCCACCTTCCTGTCCGGGGTGTTCTATTCCATTCACTCCTTGCCGGCGATCTGGCAAACCGTGTCGCATTTCAATCCCTTCTTCTACCTCATTGATGGTTTCCGCTATGGCTTTTTTGGCGTGAGTGACGTCAGCCCATGGTTTAGTCTGGCGGTGGCGCTGGTGGCTTGGGCAGTTCTTACCGCCATTGCGCTGCGCATGGTGGTCTCGGGCTACAAATTGAGGGGATAATAGTGCTGTTGAATCAAAAGGATAGGAAAAATCATGTTGTTGCCTGAAACCGTGCGCGGCTATATTGCGCAAGGCCTGGAATGCGAGCACCTCGAGGTCAGTGGTGACGGCCAGCATTTTGAGGCAGTGATTGTGTGCAAGGCGTTTGAGGGCCTGCGCCCCATTGCCCGCCACCAAAAAGTGTATGCAGTGCTGGGCGACCGGATGCGTGAAGAGATTCACGCCCTGTCGATGAAAACATGGACGCCCGCTGAATGGGCAAACAACAAAGCGTAAAGGATTCCCGGTTCAATGGATTCATTTCTGGTTCGTGGTGGCAACACCCTGCATGGCGAAGTGTCGGTGTCGGGTGCAAAAAACGCAGCCTTGCCCATTTTGTGCGCAAGCTTGCTGACGGCTGACCCGGTGCGCGTGGGCAACGTGCCGCGCCTGCGCGACATCAACACTTGCCTGCGTTTGCTGGGTTCCATGGGTGTTCAGTGCTTTTGGCATGGCGAGAACGAATTGGCCTTGCGTGCTGAAGAGATTTCAGAGCCGATCGCCAGCTACGACCTGGTCAAAACCATGCGCGCCAGCATTTTGGTGCTGGGGCCATTGGTGGCCCGCTTTGGCGAGGCCAGCGTCAGCTTGCCCGGTGGCTGCGCCATTGGCCAGCGGCCCGTGGACCAGCACATCAAGGGCCTGCAAGCCATGGGGGCAGAGATTCACATTGAAAAAGGCTACATCCACGCCAAAGCCGCCCGCCTGAAAGGTGCACGGATTGTGACCGACATGGTCACCGTGACTGGTACGGAGAACCTCATGATGGCTGCGGCACTCGCCGAGGGCACCACCATCATTGAAAACGCCGCGCGTGAACCCGAGGTCGTGGATTTGGCCCACATGCTGCTGAAAATGGGCGCACGCATTGAAGGCATTGGCACAGACACCATCGCCGTGCATGGCGTAGAACGGCTGAGCGGCTGCGAATACACCGTCATGCCAGACCGCATTGAGGCGGGCACCTTCTTGTGCGCGGTGGCCGCCTGTGGTGGCGACATCGTGTTGAACAACGCCGATGCAGCCAGCATGGACGCAACGCTGGAAAAGCTTCGTGCGGCCGGTTTGAAGATTGAGGTGGAAGGCCAGCGCATCCGCGCCAGTATGCAGGGCCAACCCAAGGCGGTGGGTGCGCGCACGGCGCCATTTCCGGGGTTTGCGACCGATATGCAGGCCCAACTGATGGCTGTGAATTGTGTGGCCGATGGCACGGCGGTCATTCACGAAACCATTTTTGAAAACCGCTTCATGCATGTGCAAGAGCTGGTGCGTTTGGGGGCCCACATCGAAATTGAAGGCCACACCGCCGTCGTCAAGGGCGTGCCCCAACTGGATGGTGCCACCGTGATGGCCACCGACCTGCGTGCCTCGGCCGGGCTGGTGATTGCCGCCTTGGCCGCAAAAGACGAAACCCGAATCGACCGGATTTATCACCTGGACCGTGGGTATGACAAAATGGAAGAGAAACTGCGCAAGCTGGGCGCAGATGTTAAGCGTGTTAGTGCGTAAAGGCGAAGTCAACCCATGATCACTTTGGCCCTGTCCAAGGGACGTATTTTTGAAGAAACACTGCCACTTCTGGAGAAGGCGGGCATTGTGCCGCTGGAGGCGCCCGAAAAAAGCCGCAAGCTCATCATTGGCACCAACCGTGCCGACGTGCGCATCATCATTGTGCGGGCCACCGACGTGCCCACCTACGTGCAGCATGGCGCTGCCGATTTGGGTGTGGCCGGCAAGGACGTACTGATCGAGCATTCTGGCGCGGGCCTCTACCAGCCGCTGGATTTAAACATCGCCAAGTGTCGGTTGTGTGTGGCCGCCCCCGAGGGCTTCGACTACGCCAACGCAGTCAAGCAGGGAGCCCGGCTTCGAATCGCCACCAAGTATGTGAACAGCGCCCGTGAGCATTTCGCCAACCGGGGCGTGCATGTGGACCTCATCAAGCTCTACGGCTCCATGGAGCTGGCCCCCTTGGTGGGGCTGGCCGACGCCATTGTGGACCTGGTGAGCACTGGCTCCACCTTGCGTGCAAACAAGCTGGTTGAGGTTGAAGAAATTTGTGACATCTCATCTCGCCTGGTGGTGAACCAGGCCGCATTGAAAATGAAGTACGAGGCTTTGCAGCCCATTTTGGATGTGTTCACGCAAGCCGTGACCGCGTAATTACACACAGGTAGTACAAACCATGAATGCCCTAATCCGCAGACTGTCCACCACCGACGCCAATTTTGCCGAGCAGTTTCGTGCACTGCTGGCTTACGAAGAGCAGCGCGATCCCCATGTGGAAAGCGCCGTGGCAGACATTGTTCATGCGGTGCGCACCCGCGGCGATGCGGCCCTGCTTGAGTTCACCGAAAAATTCGACCGTGTGAATGCCGCGTCTGTGGCAGATCTTGAAATACCAGCCACCGAGTTGAAACAGGCCTTCGACACCCTGGACGCTGCCCAGCGTGAGGCGCTCCAGGTGGCGGCCCAGCGCGTGCGCGCATTCCACGAACGCCAGGTGGCAGAGAGC
>DASUEC010000288.1:0-3963 GCA_036275255.1 Limnobacter sp.
TCCTTCTTGGTTTTGCTTCTTGAGGGTGAGCAGGGCAACACCTGCAATCACCAGCGCGGTGCCAGCTGCGTGCCACACGGTGAAGGGTTCATTCAAAATCCAGGTGCCCAACACAATGGTTGAAATGGGGCCAATCATGCCGAGTTGTGACACGCGCGGGGCGCCAATCAGGCTGATGGCCGTCATCACGGCAAACACGGGCACAAATGTGCAAAACACCGCATTGACCAGTGACCAGCCCCACACGGGAAGCGGCTGTTCGAGCATCAGTCCGAGCCGCTCTTGCAGGGCCATTTGAATAAAAATGGCCGCGGCAGACACCAAGGTCGCCAAGGAGGTAACCCGCACCGTGCCAAGCCGCTTGAGCAGGCTCTCGCCCACCACCAGGTAAGTGGCATAACACACCGCAGACATGAAAACCAGAACAACGCCCAGCGCCGTGTTCTCGCCCAGCAGCACAGTTTCATGGCCATACACCAGCGCCAGGCCAATGTAGCTGACCGCCATGCACAGCAACTGCCAGGGCTGTGGCCAGCGGTGCTTCAACAGGCATGCAATGAGCAGCACAAGGGAGGGGTAGGTAAACAGGATGAGCCGCTCCAGGCTTGCCGTGATGTACTGCAAACCCATGAAATCAAACAGGCTGGCCAGGTAATAGCCCAACAGCCCAGCCAGCACGATGAGCCCACAGTCCCTTGGTTTTAAAGGGTCGTTTTTGGGGTTGCGCAGCATGGTGTAAAGCAGCGCCGCAAAAAACAGCGGGAACGAGAGCAACATGCGCATGGCCAGCAATGTGGTGGCGTCCACGGGATAGGCATACGCCAGCTTGACCACAATGGCCTTGCCAGAAAAAAAGATGGCGCCCAAGAGCGCCAAACCCACGCCCCAAGCCGTGGGTGATCGTTCGAGTAAGGCTCGCGTTCGGCTCACGGTTTGCCGTTGGCCTCCTCAGAGTCGTTTGATCAGGCTGGAGGTGTCCCAGCGCTTGCCGCCCATGGACTGAACCTCGGCGTAGAACTGGTCCACCAGCGCCGTGACAGGCAATTGGGAGCCGTTGCGCCGGGCTTCATCAAGCACCAGGCTCAGGTCTTTTCTCATCCAGTCCACGGCAAAACCAAAATCAAATTTGCCCTCCACCATGGTGCGGCCACGGTTGTCCATTTGCCAGCTTTGTGCGGCACCTTTGCCAATCACGTCCAGGGCTTTGTTCACATCCAGTCCGGCATTCATGCCGAATTTCAGCGCCTCTGCAAGCCCTTGCAACAGGCCCGCAATACAAACCTGGTTGACCATTTTGGTGAGTTGGCCACTGCCGGATTCACCCATGAGCGTCACGGCTTTGGCGTAGCAAGACATCACCCCCCTGGCCTGTTCAAAATCCGCGTGAGCCCCGCCGCACATGATGGTGAGTTGGCCATTTTCAGCACCCGCCTGTCCACCAGACACGGGTGCATCAATGAAACCGAACCCGGCATCCCTGGCCTGGTCAAACAATTCCCTGGCAATTTTGGCGCTGGCCGTGGTGTGGTCGACAAACACAGCCCCGGGTTTCATGGCGTGAAAGGCGCCGTGCACACCGGTGCACACTTGTTGAAGGTCATCGTCATTGCCCACGCAAGCAAACACGAAGTCCTGGCCTGCAGCGGCCTTCTCGGGAGTCGTTGCCATTTTGCCGCCAAACTCGCTCACCCATTTTTCTGCTTTGGCCGCGCTGCGGTTGTAGACGGTGACCTCGTGCCCAGCTTTGGCCAAATGCCTGGCCATGGGATAGCCCATCACACCCAAACCGAGAAAAGCAACCTTGTATGCCATCTTGTTACCACCATTGTAAAAACATTGTTCTTCGATTCACTGTAGCCGAATCAAGTGGGCTTTGCGCTTCGGAACTACCCTAGGTGGTGCTGTGGTGCGCTCAGGGTTTTCCCACCACCACATCGCTGATCACAATCACCGGCTGTGAATTGGTGTAGTTGGGAATGTCGGCCATGATCTCCCCGGCGTGCGGACCAAACGCGGTTTGAAAGCTTTCCACCGAATCGCAAAACAGATGTGCCATGGCGACAAAGGCGGGCGCATCGCCCGCGCCTCCAGCCAGACACCTGTCCACGGTGTAGTAATGCAGGGCTCGGCCCAGGCGCTTTTGCACCAGTGGCATGTGAGTGTTCTTGTAATAGTCATGATTAAAATTCACGCCCGGGGTGTTGGGGTACATCACGCTGACCTTGATCATGTTTGCTTCTCCTGCCGTTGCGTTTGTAAACTGTGTTTTTAATCCTCATCAGGATACCGCATGGAGTTGTGGGCGCACCGTGGCAGTGGCAAAGGGCCGCTGGAGAACACATTGAAAGGCTTCCAGGCTGCCCTGGACGCCGGGTTTGATGCCGTGGAGTTTGACGTGATGCTCACGGCCGACGGGCATGCCATGATTCATCACGACTGGGTGATGGGGCGCTGTGCACAATCGGTCGACCCAGCATTGGCCGCAACAGATTCCCAGACCCGGTTTGACAGCCTGCGCCAGCGGGACCTTCGCCACTACCACGTGCAGGGGCAAGCCATTCCGTCGCTGGGGCAAGTTGTCGACTTTTGCGTGCAGCACGGCATGCGGGCCAATGTGGAATTGAAGGCCACAGACCCAGCCAACGCGCGCCACTTGGGGCATGCGGTGCTGGCCGCGGTGGAAGCCTTGCCGCCCACCGTGCAGGCGCAGGTGAGGTCTCGGTGGGTGTTTTCCAGTTTTTACCATGCCAGTTTGTTGCCGCTTCGCGGGTTTGATCTGGCCCTTCTCTACGAAACCTTGCGCGATGATTGGATATTGCATGCTGATGCTTTGCAGGCCAGCGCCATCCATTTGCACTGGAGCGGGGCAGAACCGGCGGCGGTTCGACGCATCCACACCAGCGGGCGCTTGGTTCGGGTGTACACCGTGAACGATCAAGATCAGGCAAAAACCCTGCAAAGCCTCGGTATTGAAGGGATTTTCACCGATCGAATGGAGTTTGCCCGGCCCCCTTTTTGATCGGCCCGGCCTTATAATCACGGGTCATATTGCATGCAGACCCCAAGAAGGTGCCGTCCCAATGAAAGCCGCTGAAATCCGCGACAAGTTTTTGAATTTCTTTGCCTCCAAAGGCCACACCATTGTGCCATCCAGCTCCTTGGTGCCTGGGAATGACCCCACCTTGCTGTTCACCAACAGCGGCATGGTGCAGTTCAAGGATGTGTTCACCGGCAAAGACAAACGGCCATACACCCGTGCCACATCCAGCCAGCGCTCGGTTCGCGCAGGCGGCAAGCACAACGACCTTGAGAACGTCGGTTACACGGCGCGCCACCACACCTTCTTTGAGATGCTGGGCAACTTCAGCTTTGGCGATTACTTCAAGGAAAACGCGATTCAATACGCCTGGGAGTTGCTGACCACCGTGTACAAGTTGCCGCCCGAGCGCCTGTACGTCACGGTGTATCAAGAAGACGACGAAGCCTACAACATCTGGAACAAGCAGGTGGGCGTGCCGGCCGAACGCATTATTCGCATCGGTGACAACAAGGGCGCACGCTATGCGTCGGACAACTTCTGGCAAATGGCCGACACGGGCCCTTGCGGCCCCTGCACCGAGATTTTCTACGACCACGGCCCCGAGGTGTGGGGAGGCCCCCCCGGAAGCCCCGAGGAAGACGGCGACCGCTACATTGAAGTTTGGAACCTGGTGTTCATGCAGTTTGAGCGCACCGCCGATGGGGTGTTGCACCCACTGCCCAAGCCCTGTGTAGACACCGGCATGGGCCTGGAGCGCATCGCGGCGGTGTTGCAGCATGTGCACAGCAATTATGAAATCGACTTGTTTCAGGCGCTGATCCATGCAGCTGCGCGCGAGGTGACTGCTCAGGGCAATTCGGTGGCTTTGGACAACAATTCCCTGCGCGTGATTGCAGACCACATCCGGGCGTGCTCGTTTCTGG
>DASUEC010000289.1:0-4412 GCA_036275255.1 Limnobacter sp.
ATGCATTAAATGCAACACATCCCCCAAAACGCCCAAAAAAAAGCCAACCCCGAAGGATTGGCTTTCTGATTTGGTGGGCCTCCCGTGAGTCGAACACGGCACCAACGGATTATGAGTCCGCTGCTCTAACCAAGCATGAGCTAGAGGCCCCCGCGCCTTTCAGCGCTTAAACCTATTCGCCTTCCAAGAAGCTCTTGAGCTTGTCAGACCGGCTGGGGTGGCGCAACTTGCGCAACGCCTTGGCTTCAATTTGTCGAATCCGCTCGCGGGTTACGTCAAACTGCTTGCCCACTTCTTCCAGCGTGTGGTCGGTGCTCATTTCGATACCGAACCTCATTCGCAACACCTTGGCTTCGCGAGGTGTGAGGGAATCCAGCACGTCTTTGGTCACAAAGCGCAGGCTGCTGTACTGGGCTGCGTCTTGCGGAGCCAAGGTTGCATTGTCCTCAATGAAATCGCCCAAATGAGAGTCGTCATCATCGCCAATCGGGGTTTCCATGGAAATTGGCTCTTTCGCAATTTTGAGGATCTTGCGAATTTTTTCCTCGGGCATTTCCATGCGCTCGGCCAGTGTGGCTGGATCGGGCTCAATTCCGGTTTCTTGCAGAATCTGACGGCTGATCCGGTTCATCTTGTTGATGGTCTCAATCATGTGCACCGGAATCCGGATGGTGCGCGCCTGGTCTGCAATGGACCGGGTGATGGCCTGACGAATCCACCAGGTGGCGTAGGTGGAAAACTTGTACCCACGCCGATACTCAAACTTGTCCACCGCCTTCATCAGACCCACATTGCCTTCCTGAATCAGGTCAAGGAACTGCAAACCCCGGTTGGTGTACTTTTTGGCAATCGAGATCACCAGGCGAAGGTTGGCTTCGATCATCTCGCGCTTGGCCAAGCGGGCACGATTTTCACCCGACACCATTTGTTTGTTGATGGCGCGCAAATCGCTCAGCGGCAGCGACACAAGCTCTTGAATTTCGATCAGCTTTTGCTGCAACTCGTTGATGGAGGGAATGTTGCGGGCAAAAGTTTCTGCCCACGGCGCGCTGCCTGTGGAGAACGCATCCACCCAGGCTGGCTCAATTTCGTGGCCCTTGAACTTGTCAAGAAAGGCTTCCCTCGGCACGCCAACCCGGTTGACCGCAATGTCATAAATCTCACGCTCGATTTTGCGAACACCGTCCACCTGTTCACGCAAAATGGTGCACAGGCGTTCCACTTGCTTGGCGGTGAAGCGGATTTTCATGAATTCGTCCGCAATCGCATCCTTGGCCTTTTTGTAGGCTGCGGAGTTGTAGCCGCTGTCTGTTCGCGCCTTCTTGAGCTTGGCAAACTGCTTTTCAATCTCTGCAAAAATGACGAGGGAGTTTTTCTTCAACTCCTCAAGCTGACGGGCTGACATCCCGGAGGTGCTGCCGCCGCCTTCACCACCCTCTTCATCTTCTTCCTCTTCTTCGCTTTCTACTTCGGCGGCGGATTCGACCAACTCGTCATCCAGTGATGCATCTACAATGCCGTCCACCACCTCATCCACAGCCATGGTGCCTTCAGCAATCTTTTGCCCCAGGCCAACCACGTCTTCCACGATGGCCGGGCATGCAGAAATGGCCTGAACCATGTCTTTCAGGCCAGCTTCAATGCGTTTCGCAATCTCAATCTCGCCTTCGCGGGTCAGCAGTTCCACGGTGCCCATTTCACGCATGTACATGCGCACCGGGTCGGTGGTTCGACCAAACTCGGAGTCGACGTTGCTCAAAGCGGCCTCGGCCTCTTCTTCGGCGTCTTCCGCCGAAGTGCCAACAGGCGCATTGTCGTTCATCAACAGCGCCTCTGCGTCGGGCGCCTGCTCGTACACGGTAATGCCCATGTCGTTGAACGTGCTGACCATGGCTTCGATCACTTCGCCATCGGTCACCTCGTCGGGCAGGTGGTCGTTGATTTCGGCAAATGTGAGGTAACCACGCTCTTTGCCCATCTTGATGAGGGTCTTCAACTGCGTGCGGCGCAACTCCAGTTCTTCGGCGGTGGCTGTTGAAGAGGACAGGTACGCCGAATTGATCAATGCCTTGTCTTTGGCTTTGGAACCACGCCCGCGTTTGGGGATGATCACCAGATCGGCCTTTTTTGCATCGGAGTCGTCGTCCTCGGGCACATCGTCCGAATCGAGCGAGTCATCTGCACCGGCGGCAAGGTCCTCATCGTCTTCGTCTTCAGCGCGGGGCTTTCCTGTCTTGGGCGGGCGACCGCGCCCTTTGGGCGCCTCAACGGGCACCGCGGCTTCAGCCTTAGGCTTGCGACCGCGCTTTTTTGGCGCATCTGCTGCAGAGTCTTCGGGCAATGCGTTGTGGGCTGTCAAATCAATCATGTCCTCGGCCGACTTTGGCTTGCGGCCACGTTTGGGCACATCGGCCTGAACCGTGGCCGGGGATTCAACGGCCTTCACCTTGCCTGGTTTGGCTGCGGATTTGGCTGCGGGCACGGGCTTGGACGCAGGCTTTGCTTCGGCCTTGGGTGCCACCGCCTTGGCGGCTTTCGCGGGCACGGATTTGGCAGCAGGAGCTTCTTTTTTGGTGTCTGTCTTTTTAACCACGGTTGAATCTTTCGTTGCTTTCACTGTTGCCTTAGGAGAAACCTTCTTCCCTGCCATTGACGACGCTCCCTTGCGTTTGGATGTCTGAGTTGAGGATTCCTTCTCTGGCTTTTGGCCCACAGGAATCGGTGCTCGTGAATTTTTCTCGATTTGCGAGTTGCTTTTTACCGCACTCGCAGACTTGCTTTTGTGGCCGTTGTCGGCATTCTGTTCCTGCTTTTTTGAAAAAATGTTGCGAATTTTAAACATTTATTTCCCTGAACAGCGCACGAACGGCCCCGTGCTGTATTGCGCTTGTGTCACACAAACCTGCACTGTAACCCTTAATTATAACTGATTAACTCGCTTTTGTTTCAACTCTTGGAATCGTTGCATGCACTCTTGATACCAGCGCAATTGCTCACCCTGCGTTGGCAAGTTGTTGGTCAGACGCTCTAGTTCGGCCTTGTACCAAGCCTCCAGACACTGATACACCGCAGACCGCAACTCGGTTTCAAAATCCAAAGAATCGTCCAATCCGCGCGCCTCTTTCAGAACGAGGTTCACCCAGTCCTGGTGCACCTGATCATTGAAGGCGTGCTGCAACCTCGCTTCGAGCAAGTTGGGGTCGGTGCGCACCTTATCAAGCAGGTGAATGAAGCTGTGCACTTCTGGAGCGGGCCGCTCTTCCCGCTCATACAAGGCCTGGAGAGGCTCGCAGAGAGACGCAAGCTGAGGGGCCCGAATCAGCCGAGCCGCAAGGCCCAACAATGGCGACTTGGCTGGCGGGCGTAGCGCCCAGTTGTTTTGATACCTTTCATCGCGAGACTCCCACGCCCCGCGCTTGCCCCCTTTTTTGAAAGATGGCCTGTTGCCGTTGCCCGGCATGCCGGCCCCTGGCGCAAAACCTTGCCTGCCGCCCGGTGCAAAATACTCTCCACCGCGCTCTCGGCTTTTCAGGCCAAGGTGACGACTCAGCTCCATGGGATTGCTGCCCAGCAAATTGGCCAAAGCGCGCACCAGGGCCGAGCGGTACACGGTGGGCTGCAGTTGAACCATGAGGGGCTTTAAGAACGAGATGGCGGCTGCGCTGCCCTCAATTTGTTGAAGCGGGAAACTGTGTTCCAGGTGGCGAGCAAGAAACTCGGACAGGGAGGCCGCCTGCGCCACCATGGCCTCAAATCCGTCGGGCCCTTCGGTGCGGATAAAAGAATCCGGGTCGTGCTCTGGGGGCAAGAAGATGAAGTCAGCGCGCTTGGTCTCATTCACATGAGGCAAACAGGCCTGCAAGGCGCGCCAGGCCGCTTTTTGCCCGGCCGCATCACCATCAAAGGCAAACACCAAGCGATCGGTTTGCTTGAAAAGCTTTTGCACATGGTCGGCCGTGACCGCCGTGCCCAGGGTGGCCACGGCGTTCTCGAACCCCCATTGCGCCAGGGCCACCACGTCCATGTACCCCTCGGTGACCAGCGCATAACCCATTTTGTGAATGGCTTGCCTGGCTTCAAACAGACCGTACACCTCGTGACCCTTCGAGAACACCGGCGTTTCGGGGCTGTTGAGGTACTTGGGCTTTTCATCCCCCAACACGCGCCCGCCAAAACCAATCACCTGGCCTTTGGCGTTGCGGATGGGAAACATGATGCGCCCACGAAATGCGTCGTATCGCCGGTTGCTGTCGCTGAGCTTGGTCAAGCCTGCCAGGTCGAGCCGGGCATTGCTGGCGTAATCGCCAACCACCGCCTCCAGGTTCTGATACCCCTCAGGCGAATAACCCAAGCCATACCGGGCTGCCACCTGCCCAGTCAAACCGCGGCCCTTGAGGTAATTCACAGCCACC
>DASUEC010000290.1:0-7195 GCA_036275255.1 Limnobacter sp.
GACTTCAGCAACACGGCGCAATTTCATCAAGCAAAGCGCCGCAATTTGGGGTGGGTCCGTGCTGGCCGGAGCGGGTTTTCCTTCCATCGTGATGGCACAATCAAGCAAACTGGAGACCACCAAGGCCAAGCTGGGCTTCATTGCCCTCTCCGATGCGGCGCCCCTGTTTGTTGCCGAAGAAAAGGGTTTCTTTGCCAAACACGGCATGACCGAGGTCGAGGTGGCCAAACAATCCTCTTGGGGCACCACGCGCGACAACCTGGTGCTTGGTTCTGCAAAAGGCGGAATTGACGGCGCACACATCTTGTCGCCCATGCCCTATTTGCTCACCACCGGCGCCGTCACAGCCAACAACATCCCGGTTCCCATGGTCATTCTCGCGCGTTTGAACCTGGACGGCCAGGGCATTTCGGTGAGCAACGAATACATGGACCTGAAGGTTGGCACAGCTGCCGCGGAGTTCAAAAAAGGGCTGGAGCGCAAAAAGGCTTCTGGCAAGGCACTGAACGCAGCCATGACATTTCCGGGCGGCACACACGATCTCTGGATTCGCTACTGGATGGCCGCTGGCGGCATCAACCCCAACACCGATTTGTCAACCATTGTGGTGCCACCACCCCAGATGGTGGCCAACATGAAAGTGGGCAACATGGATGCCTTCTGCGTGGGCGAACCCTGGAACCTCCAATTGATCCACCAGAAGATCGGTTACTCTGCAGTCACCACCGGTGAGCTTTGGGGCAATCACCCGGAAAAAGCATTGGGCATGCGCGCCGATTATGTGGCCGCCAACCCCAACGCCAGCAAAGCCCTGCTCAAAGCCATCATGGAAGCGCAAATGTTCTGCGACGACCCAGCGAACAAGGAAGAAGTGGCACGCATCTGTTCTTCACGCAAATGGATCAACGCGCCTGTGGGTGACATCATTGAGCGCATGCAAGGCCACTTTGACTACGGCACAGGCCGCATTGTCGAAAACAGCCCGCATCTGATGAAGTACTGGAAAAACAATGCCTCTTATCCCTTCCAGAGCCATGACCTGTGGTTCCTCACAGAAAACCAGCGATGGGGCTACCTGCCCACGAGCCTGGACACCCAGGCATTGGTGAAGAAGGTCAACCGCGAAGACATCTGGCGCGCAGCGGCCAAAGAACTTGGTGTTGCTGCCAGCGACATTCCAAAGGGCACATCGCGCGGTGTCGAGAAGTTCTTCGACGGCAAGGTGTTTGATCCAGCCAACCCCAAGAAGTATCTCGACAGCCTGACCATCAAAGCGATGAAGGCTTGATAAAAAACCGTTGCCACACACGGAGATCCACACCATGATGAACACCGACACACTGAACAAAATGCATGCGGCGAGTTTGCCTGTGCCTGCCAAACCACAGGCAACGCCCCTGGTGCAAACCCGCTTCTTCAAACAGCTCACCCAGAGCCTGGGCAATTTGGTGCCACCGGTGATCATCATGGCCTTGCTGCTTCTGATCTGGGAAATTCTATGCAGTCAGGAAGGTGCTCGCCTGCCCGCCCCCAGCAAGGTGGTCAGCGACACCTGGGAGCTCATCGTGAACCCGTTCTTCAACAACGGCGGCACCGATGTGGGCATGGCCTGGCAGATCATGGCCAGCCTGCAGCGCGTGGCATACGGTTACTCGCTGGCAGTGATTGTGGGCGTGGCCTTGGGGGTGTTGGTGGGTCAATCCACCTGGGCACTGCGCGGGCTTGATCCACTCTTCCAGGTTCTTCGCACGGTGCCACCGCTGGCCTGGCTTCCACTGTCCTTGGCCGGCTTTCAAGATGGCAATCCCTCTGCAATTTTTGTGATCTTCATCACCGCCATCTGGCCCATCATCATCAACACATCCGTGGGCATCCGCAATATTCCTGAAGATTACCGCAACGTGTCCCGTGTCATCCAGCTGAACTACCTGGAGTATTTCTGGAAAATCATGCTGCCTGCCGCTGCGCCTTATATTTTTTCAGGCTTGCGAATCGGAGTGGGTTTGAGCTGGTTGGCCATTGTGGCGGCAGAGATGTTGATCGGCGGCGTAGGGATTGGCTTTTTCATCTGGGACGCATGGAACAGCTCGCTGATCAGCGACATTGTTTTGGCTTTGGTGTACGTGGGCGTGGTTGGTTTCATCCTTGACCGCCTGGTTGCATTCGCCGGCAAAAAAATTACCCGTGGTACCAGTGCCGCTTGATGCGTCACACGACAAACCTGGAGAACACCGTCATGAACGATCGTTACCTGAGCATTTCACAAGTCAACATGAACTTTGAGAAAAACGGATCCATCAATCCGGTTCTCAAAGACATCAACCTCGACGTGAATCGTGGGGAGTACATCTCCCTCATCGGGCACTCTGGTTGCGGAAAGTCCACCGTCCTCAACATCATCGCCGGCCTGCTCAAGGCCACAGATGGTGTTGTGATTGTGGACAACAAAGAGGTGAACGCCCCTGGCCCTGACCGGGCACTCGTGTTTCAAAATCATTCTCTGCTGCCTTGGCTCACTGTCTACCAAAACGTTGAACTCGCCGTGGACAAAATTTTCAAGCACAGCAAAAGTTCAGCAGAACGCAAAGAGTGGATTTTGCACAACCTGGACATGGTCAACATGAGCCACGCGCTGGATCGCCTTCCCTCCGAAATCTCGGGTGGCATGAAACAGCGTGTGGGCATTGCGCGGGCCTTGGCCATGCAACCCAAGGTTTTGTTGCTCGATGAACCGTTTGGTGCGCTCGATGCATTGACCCGCGCACACCTGCAAGACGAAGTGATGCGCATCCAGGGTGAACTTCAGAACACCGTGGTCATGATCACCCACGATGTGGATGAGGCGGTGTTGCTCTCAGACCGGATCGTCATGATGACCAATGGCCCAGCCGCAACCATTGGTCAAATTCTGGACATTGACTTGCCACGCCCACGAAACCGGGTGGCATTGACAGACGATCCGCGATACAACCACTACAGGCATGAAGTGTTGAGCTTTTTGTACGAAAAGCAGCGCAAGGTGGAAGACATTGGCAAACATCGTGCACCGCGCACCGAAGCAAAGAAAGCTGCGACTGCGTAATTTTTTTGCACGCCAAAATACAAAGGCCGCTGGATTGGCTCCAGCGGCCTTTTTCTTTAGGGTTTCTACCTTGGTGATTACCCGGAAAAACAGGCGAGATAAGGGTTTGCCACTATTTAGTTACGACCTTGCAGTTATCACAATGTTTGGGCGTTGATACCTATAAAAAACGTCCAACAGTCAAATCAATCCAAAGGAGGCAAAATGACTGATTCTGTGAACAACAACAAGCGCCGTGATTTTATCCGCGGCACCGCTGCTGCTGCTGTGGGAGCCGGCACATTGGGCTTCCCCATGATTGCCAAGGCACAAACAGTCAATATGCGCTTCCAGAGCACATGGCCCCAGAAAGACATTTTCCATGAATACGCCGTTGATTTCGCCGAGAAAGTAAACAGCATGACTGGCGGTCGACTGAAAATCGAAGTGCTGCCTGCCGGTGCTGTGGTCAAGGCATTCGACCTTCTGGATGCGGTGAGCAAGGGCACCCTGGATGGTGGTCACGGTGTGATTGCTTACTGGTATGGCAAAAACCCCGCGGTTGCGCTGTGGGGATCTGGCCCCTCCTTTGGCATGGATGCCAACATGCTGCTGGCTTGGCACAAATACGGTGGTGGCAAAGAATTGCTGGACGAAATTTACGGCGAGCTGAACATGGACGTGGTCTCTTTCATGAGCGGCCCCATGCCTACACAGCCGCTGGGCTGGTTCAAAAAGCCAGTGACCAAACCCGAAGATCTGAAAGGGCTGAAATTCCGCACCGTCGGTTTGTCTGTTGATATTTTCACAAAGATGGGTGTGGCAGTGAATGCCTTGCCTGGTGGCGAGATCGTGCCCGCCATGGACCGCGGCCTGCTCGATGCGGCCGAGTTCAACAACGCATCCAGTGACCGCTTGCTCGGCTTCCCCGATGTATCCAAAGTCTGCATGCTGCAATCGTTCCACCAGTCTTCTGAACAGTTCGAAATCATGTTCAACAAGACCAAATACAACAAGTTGCCAGCCGAGATCAAGGCGATCATTCAGAACGCCGCAGAAGCCTCCTCTGCCGACATGAGCTGGAAGGCCATCGACCGCTATTCCAGGGATTACCAAGAAATGCAGTCCAAACAAGGCGTGAAGTTTTACAAGACACCGGACAGCATTCTCAAGGCGCAGCTCAAGGCCTGGGATGAAGTGTCCAAAGAAAAATCCGCCTCCAGCCCGATGTTCAAAAAGGTGTTTGAATCCCAGCGCGCATTTGCTGCACGTGCTGCCAAGTGGCAGAGCGACACATCAGTCGATTTCAAAATGGCTCAAGCCTTCTACGCACAAAAGAAGTAATTTTCACAGCAGTGAAGCCAACAGCCCCACAAGGGTTGTTGGCTTTTTTTAAATGAACCCGAGGTTCAATCCATGCTCTCCTTTCTGCACGCTGTCGACAGGCTATCCACCAAGGTAGGCCACGTGTTCTCATGGCTGATTGTCGCACTCACCTTGATGATTTCGTACGAGGTGTTCACACGCTATGTACTCAATCACCCCAATCCATGGGTGTTTGACATGTCATACATCCTGTATGGCATTCACTTCATGATGGCTGGTGCATACACCCTTGCGGCCAACGGCCATGTGCGCGGCGACATCATGTACGGCTTCTTTTCACCCCGAACACAAGCCTCTCTCGACCTCGTTCTGTACTTTGTATTCTTCCTGCCCGGCGTGATTGCACTCACCTACGCTGGCTTTTATTTTGCCGAAGAAGCCTGGGTCATCAAAGAGATGTCTTCCACCACAGCCGACGGCCCGGCCATTTATCCATTCAAGGCCTTCATTCCACTGGCCGGTGCATTCCTGTTGTTCCAAGGCATCGTCGAGATCATCCGCTGTGTCATCTGCATTCGAGATGGCGCCTGGCCCAAACGCGAAGACGATGTGGAAGAAGTGGACGTTGAAAAAATGAAGGCCATGGTTGGTCAGAAATAACAGGATTGAATCATGAGAAAAGAACTGTACTTCGGCCTGTCCATCATGGGCCTCATTCTCCTTGGGCTGGTAATCGCCATGCCATCGCCCGGCGAGATGACCAATGGCCACCTGGGCCTGTTGATGCTGTCGCTCGTCGTGGTGGCCATCATGCTGGGCTTCCCCACCGCATTCACGCTCATGGGCATGGGTGTCATTTTCACCTGGATGGCTTACGACTACGACATACAAAAAACACTCGACCTCATGGTCCAGTCCACCTACAAGGTCATGACCAACGATGTGCTCATCTCGGTCCCCTTGTTCGTGTTCATGGGCTATTTGGTGGAGCGTGCAAACCTGATTGAAAAACTCTTCCGCGCACTGCATCTCTCCATGGCGCGTTTGCCGGGGGCACTGGCAGTGGCCACCCTGATCACCTGTGCAATTTTTGCCACAGCAACGGGCATTGTGGGTGCGGTGGTCACGCTGATGGGCTTGCTGGCCATGCCCACCATGCTAAAGGCGGGCTACGACACCAAAATGGCTGCAGGCGCCATCACGGCAGGCGGCTGTCTGGGTATTCTGATCCCACCGTCTGTGTTGCTGATTGTCTACGGCGCAACCGCCGGTGTCTCCGTGGTTCAGCTGTACGCTGGTGCATTTTTCCCGGGGCTGATGCTGGCTGGGTTATACATTGCCTATGTGATGATACGCGCCAAGCTCAATCCAAAATGTGCGCCCCCACTCAGCGAAGAAGATCGCAAGGTCAAGCTCAGCCCCGTGCTGGAATCCCTTGAACGCACTTATGGCGCGCGTCGCGCAGTGGCAGCGTTGGTGGGTGGCCTGCAAGGCCGTCGGGAAGGTCAAATCACCACTGGGCAGGTGTTTGGGCAATTGTTCGTGGCCATGTTGCCTGGCCTGTTTGCTGCGTTCATCCTCGGTTTGGTGTACACCAAGCTCACTGCGCCTGAAGAAGCCGCATTCGATGATTCCAGCCTGGTGTCATTTGGCTCTGAATACAGCAATGACGGGGGCGAAAACAAATATGACTTTGGCCTGAGCGAGCCCGCAGCCGAGGAAGGATTGGCTGAGCCAGCCGGTGCCAACACCGCAGAATCGGCGTCGGAACCCGCAATCGCAATTGCTGAACCTGCACTTGAACAACCCGGCATTGCGGAGCCTGCCGCCGCCAATCTGGCTGTTGATGAACCGCAGCGCAAACAGGCGCCTCAGGGTTATTGGATCGCATTCGCCATCACCCTGCTCTATTTCGTTCTTTGGTACTACCGTTTGAGTTTCCAGAAACTGGAAATTTTCAAAATGCTGCTCACGTCATTCTTTCCATTGGCCGTGCTTATTCTGGCGGTGTTGGGCAGCATCGTGTTTGGTTTGGCCACTCCCTCGGAAGCCGCGGCCGTTGGGGCTTTGGGCGGTTTCCTGCTTGCAGCCGGGTACCGGCAATTGAACCTCAAAGTGTTGCAGGAGTCTTCGTACCTCACTGCCAAAACCAGCGCCATGGTGTGCTGGCTGTTTGTTGGCTCGGCCATTTTCTCGGCAGCGTTTGCACTGCTGGGCGGGCAAGAGTTGGTGGAACAGTGGGTGCTGTCCCTTGGGCTTACTCCCATCCAATTCCTGCTGCTCTCGCAGGTCATCATCTTCCTGTTGGGTTGGCCTTTGGAATGGACGGAGATCATCGTGATCTTCATGCCGATCTTCATTCCCTTGCTGCCCCACTTCGGGATCGACCCACTGTTCTTTGGGTTGCTGGTGGCACTTAACCTGCAAACCGCATTCCTTTCGCCACCCGTGGCCATGGCTGCTTTCTACCTGAAGGGCGTGTCGCCACCCGGCGTCACATTGAACCAGATTTTCATGGGCATGATACCTTTCATGCTGATCCAGATCCTTGCCATGTTCATTCTGTATGTGTTTCCACAAATCGGCATGTGGTTGCCGCAGGTCTTGTATCGTTAATCCTGCTTCTTCAAAAAAAACGCCAGCACTTGTGCTGGCGATTTTTTTGGAACACCTCAATTGCCGGGCAAACCGCTTGGGCGCTTTCCTGTGATGGCCTCCAGCACATTCAACAAAGTCTCCCGAGAGGGCTGCTCGGGCGCTGTGTTGGTTGCAGCCTCCATGGCCGCCTTCACACGGCTGTTGAATTCA
>DASUEC010000291.1:0-3375 GCA_036275255.1 Limnobacter sp.
CAACGGTCCAGCACCTCTTGTGCACGGCGCTCCATTTCTGGGTTGCTGCGTTGTACCGAATCAAAATCCAGCGCCTCGGTGTTGGTGCCTGCATTCATGGACGAAGCCGCACCACCGCCCATGCCGATCCGCATGCCCGGGCCACCCAACTGAATCAGCAAGGTGCCTTCGGGCAGATCGAGCTTGTGGGTGTGGCTGTCGCGAATATTGCCAATGCCCCCAGCGATCATGATGGGCTTGTGATAGCCGTACACCCGTTCGCCCACCCGCTGCTCAAAAGTGCGGAAATAACCGCCCAAATTGGGCCGACCAAACTCATTGTTGAACGCGGCTGCACCGATGGGGCCATCGATCATGATTTGCTGGGGCGTGGCGATGCGGCCGGGAATGCCCACAGGCTGTGCTTCACCGCGCTGTTCCAGCGCTTGCAAAGCATCCTGACCCGTCTCCCAGGCCTGGGGCGCATCCTCGAAGCGCAGGTGCGAAGTGGTGAAACCACACAAACCCGCTTTGGGCTTGGCACCTCGGCCAGTGGCGCCTTCATCGCGAATCTCGCCCCCCGAGCCGGTGGCCGCACCCGCGTAGGGTGAAATGGCCGTGGGGTGATTGTGGGTTTCCACTTTGGCCACAAAGTGGGTGAGTTCCTCATGCGGACGGTATATGCCATCGCTGTCGGCAAAAAAGCGCTGCACAGTGTGGCCTTCAATCACGGCCGCGTTGTCGGAATAAGCCACCACGGTGCCTTGCGGCGTGGTTTTGTGCGTGTTGCGGATCATCCCGAACAGGGTTTCGCTTTGCGCCTGCCCGTCAATGGTCCAGGTGGCATTGAAAATCTTGTGGCGGCAATGCTCGCTGTTGGCCTGCGCAAACATCATCAATTCCACGTCGGTGGGCGAGCGCCCCATGCTGGTGTAAGCGTCCAGCAAATAATCGATTTCGTCATCACTCAGCGCCAGGCCCAGCGCGCTGTTGGCCTTCACCAGGCTGTTGCGGCCTTCATTCAGCTCAACAATTTGCAAGGCTTTGCCCTGCAAAGGCAAAAACAGCGCTTTCACATCAAAACCATCGGGCAGCACGGTTTCCGTCATGCGGTCATACAGCGCGCTTTTCAGCTGTGCCAGGGCCTCGCCTTCCGGCAACTTGGTGCCACCCAGCAAGCCCTTTTTAAACATCAATTGAAACTCAAGGCCCCGCTCCATGCGAACCACCTGGGCCAAACCGGCGTTGTGCGCAATGTCGGTGGCCTTGGAAGCCCAAGGGCTGACGGTGCCCAAGCGGGGCACCACCACACATTGAAGATCCACACGCTCCAGACCTTTGGGCAAATGCCCATAATCCAGCAAGCCTTCCATCACGTGGCGTGACTGCCCCTGAAGTGGCCCCTTGGACGCCACAAAGTGCACGTAACGCGCACTGACCCCGGTCACATTGGCGTCCAGTGCCTGCAAGCGCTTGAGCAAGCCCTCGGCCCGGAAATCGGACAAAGCGGACGCGCCATGAAACACAGAAACATCGAATTGATCAGCCGAGGACAAGGCAAGAGACATGACAGCAGACGGGGTGGTTGAGGTAATCTCGTATTATACCCTTGAACCCAAGCCAAACCGCCGCCCAAACCTGCGACAAGACGCCTGCCGACATGCCAACCAACACACATCCAAGCATGATTGAACTGCACGAAGACTGCCTGGCCCACGGGCAGTGGCACGCACCTGGGGACACCCGGTTGCCAGTGCTCACCGTGGCACAAATTCGCGCTGTGGAGGCAGCCGCCTTTGCTGAAATCGACTCGTTTGTGCTGATGCGGGCCGCAGGCCTGCGCAGCGCCAACAGGCTGCTTGACCACCTGGCACACCGAGCGCCCCACACATCTTCGGTGTTGGTGCTGGCCGGCCCCGGCAACAACGGGGGCGATGCGCACATGGTCGCAGGCGCCTTGCACAGCGCTGGCCTGCAGGTCCAGCTGATTGACTTCGCGCCAGCCAGCCAAGGCTCAGCAGACCGACAACGCGCAGTCCACTGGTGCAGGGAACAAGGGGTGAAGCCATGCCCTGCAAACAGCACCACCCTGCCACCTGCATTGCCCGCACACACCGTGGTGGTGGATGGTTTGCTGGGTATTGCGGGGGGCCGCACACTGGAAGGTGCCATGAAACGCTGGGTGGAACATCTGGCCGCCCTGCGATCCACTTGCCCGCTGCAGGTGTTCGCCCTGGATTGCCCCAGCGGCCTGAACTGCGACACTGGGCAGGTGCAAGGCCCCTGTTTGCCTGCCGACTTCACTTTCACTTACCTGGCACTGAAACCCGGCTTGTTGACCAATCAGGGCAAAAGCCTGGCCGGGCAAGTCTGGGTAGACGCCCTGGGCTGCGAAACCCTCCTCGCCTCGGGCATGGCTCAAAACACATTCGGCCCAGTCGCCCATGCTGCCTCCCGCAGCTGCCACATGGCGCGCATGCCCCAGCGCAGGCATGAACACCACAAAGGCAACTTTGGCAGTCTCGCCGTGCTGGGCGGAGAGCATGGCATGGTGGGGGCGTGCATATTGGCAGCTCGCACCGCGCTGTACCTGGGTGCCGGTCGCGTGGCCTTGTCACTGCTCTCGGAACATGCGCAGCAGTTTCCAGATGTGCAGCTGCAAGGGCAAACCCCGTTCGTCGACGCGCTTTGCCCAGAGATCATGAACAAACCCCTGCATGACAACCTCCAGTTTGCCGACACCGCCATCATCGGCCCTGGCCTGGGTCAAAGTGAGACCGCATTGGAAATGCTGCACACCGTGATGTCGCAGCCCAAGGGCTTGCACATGGTGTGGGATGCCGACGCATTGAACCTGCTGGCTTTGCAACCCGCGCTTGCAGAGGCGCTGCGCCATTACCGAACAACATTTCCTGAGCATGCGTTGGTCTTGACCCCTCATCCGCTGGAGGCTGCCCGCCTTCTGGGGTGCAGCACCGCCGACGTGCAGGCAGACCGCTTGGGCAATGCCCGCAAACTCAGTGAACGGTTTCATGCCACCGTGGTGCTGAAAGGTGCCGGCACCGTGGTGTGCCAAGGCGGCCGCTGTGAAATCAATCTCAGTGGAGGCCCTGCCTTGGGCACGGCCGGCAGCGGCGACGTGCTGGCCGGTGCCATTGCCGCCCTGCTGGGCCAAGGTGCGAGTGAAATGGACGCAGCCGCCCTGGGGGTGCATTTGCACGGCTTGAGCATTGTGGCACAGCCCGGTGAACGGGAAGACCTGCTGATCAGCCACGCCAGCGAAATTGCGCTGCGCATGAAGCAAACCTTAAACCACCTCTTGAACCAGAGCGCCCGCTGAAATGGTCAACTGCCGGCCACAGCGGGCGGCCAGTTTTTCATCGTGGGTCACCAGAA
>DASUEC010000292.1:0-2713 GCA_036275255.1 Limnobacter sp.
TGCCAAAGCTGGCGTACTTGAGCACGGGCAGCCCTTGGTCGTGGTACATGGCGAGCACGGCATCTGCACCGCGCAGGTGTTTGGGTTGGAAGAGGGTGTCGGCCGGGAATGGGCCCTGAACATCTTCGCCTTGGGCCCGAAACTGCTGGATGACTGGAGAAATGGTGTTGATTTCTTCATGCCCCAAATCCCCGGATTCACCCGCGTGGGGATTTAACCCGGTGACCAGCACGCGTGGTTTGGGTTTGCTCCAATGGGTGCGCAGGGCTTTCAGCAGGATGGTCAGGGTCTGGGTGAGGCCCTCGCGGGTGATCGCCAGTGGCACCTGGGCGAGCGGAAGGTGGGTGGTGGCCAGCGCCACGCGCAGCTCACCGCCCTCCAGCATCATCACGACATCGGATTGGCCGCAGCGTTGTGCAAGGTATTCGGTGTGCCCCATGAATCCTGGCCAATGGGGGCTGATCGCTGACTTTTGGATGGGTGCGGTCACCATGCCAGCGGCCAAACCCTGGAGGCTGGCATCGCATGCGCTGTCAAGCATCCCGAGTACATAAGGTGCGTTTGCAGGGTCGGGTTTGCCTGTGGTGCAGCTCGTGTTCAATGGGTGATGCCAAAGGTGCAACCCGACTGGCAGTTTCGTCAGTTGTTGCTGCTGTTCAATGCATTGCGCGTGTTGGTATGCTTGGGCTGCAATCTGGGCAGCCTGGGCTCGGGTTTTGAGCAGGTTTTGGTCACCCAGCACCACCAGGGGTCGGCCAAGTGCCTGGGCCAGGTTTGTGTCAGCCAGCAAGCCACACAATTCTGGCCCAATGCCAGCGGGTTCACCGCTGGTGATGAGCAAAGGGCGCGTGCGCCGTTCAAAGGCGGATGTCAACGTATGTCCTGTCTCGCAGCAAGCGCAACCACTCCTGGTAGCTCTCTTCGGATTTGTTGGCGCGAATGGCCTGCCTCGCAGCCTGGCGCTGTCGCTCCTCTGAGGCGGCTTGTTGACGGCGTTCTATCACCTGCAGCACATGGAATCCGAAGCGGCTTTCAAAAATGCCGCTCACCTCTCCAGGTTGCAGCCGATTCATTTCACGTTCAAACTCCGGCACTGTGTCGCCCTGGTAGAGCCAGCCCAAATCGCCGCCTTTGGATGCAGAGCCATCGACCGAGTAGCGTTTCGCAAGGGTTTCGAAATCAGTCTGGCCGCCGCGCAGTTGCTCCAGCACAAAATTAAGACGGCGCTTGGCTTCGGCTTCAGACACATCGGGCGAGGTGCGGATCAGGATATGCCGTGCACGTGTCTGCACCACGGGTGTGCTGTCCAGCGCTGCACCGGCATCGCGTCTGCCAAGCACCTTGAGCACGTGAAAACCATTGGGGCTGCGAATGGTGTTGACGGTGTTGTCGTTGGCCTTGGACAAAAACTCCGTGAACAGGGATGGCACGGCATCAAAGCCCGACCAGCCCATCGCCCCGGTGCCTTCGATTGCCAATTCCGGGTTGGTTTTCAGGATCTCTTCTGCGGTTTTGCCATCCCGCAATGCCTTTTCAAGTGACTGTACTTTGGTGCGGGCCTGGCCCAGTTGGTCCGCGGGAGCGTTTTCCGGCACCTTGACAAACAACTGGATCCAGTTCACCTCCGGGCGGCTGGGGGCGCTTTTGGTGCGGCTGGCCAGGAAAGTCTGAATTTCTGCGTCAGACACCTGGATGCGTTGATCCACCTCACGTTCCCTCAGGCGGGCCAGGGTCATTTCGTTGCGCACTTCTTCACGGAAGCGGGATGCGGGCACCCCTTCCTCTTGCAAACGCGCAAGAAACGCGTCCAGTGTCAATCCGTTTTGTTCAGCGACCCGCGCCATGGCCCCTTCGACCTGCGCATCCTCAATCCGGATGCCGGATTGTTCGGCCTGTTGGAGTTGGGCCCGATCCATCACCATGCGCTCGAGCACTTGCTTTCGAAGTTCCTGTCGGTCAGGAAGGGGGGCGCCGCGGCGTGTCATTTGCCGCTCAATCATGGCCACCTGGCGGTTCAGTTCACTGCGGGTGATGATGTCGGTGTTTACCACGGCAGCAATCCCGTCGATGGCCGATGCGTCGTCGACTGCACCGCCGCCTGTGCCCAGTTGAGCACTCATCTTGCCCAATGTTTGGCTTTTGCCCGGGGCTTTGAGATTTTGGGCTTGCGCCGTGCCCATGGCTGCTAGGGTTGCCAGCGCGGCGATCCAGAGTTGAATGTGCTTCATGTTCGTCTGTTATTGGGTTGCCTGGGCCGATGTGAATGGTGTGTAACCGGGCACTCGCCTGGAGAGCAGATCCGCCGGGTTGGAGCCTAGTCGGCCAAGTCCTGTGAGTTCAAGTTGTACAAACAGGGAGGTGGTTTCAAGTTGCGGCGCTGTGGCAAACCGCTGTGCAATGACCCTGAACGCCCAACATCCCTCGCCATATTCCAGACCGGCAACCCCTTCAATGAGGCGGTTGTCCAGCAGCGAGTAGTTCAGGCGGCCTACGCCGCTCCAGCGTTGGGAGAGCGGCCATTGACCCGACACGTCAAACTGGTCGATCTGGGTACGGGTATAACGATAACCGAAGTTCAATTGTTTACCGAGCGATGGCGCGTAACTGAGGGAGATATTTCCCCGTTCGTGGCGGCCCGTTTCTGCGTTCAGTTGCGTGGTGCCGTCCAGGTAGACGGACTGGCTGATGCGACCACGCGCATTGGCAAAGAAGT
>DASUEC010000293.1:0-15257 GCA_036275255.1 Limnobacter sp.
GTTCTTCGATGCGGCGTATCTCGAAGATCTTGAGTATCTGGAAACTGTGGATGGTGTCACCACGATCAAGCAGGAGGCCTTGCTTCGCAGCATCGGGTTTATTGCTGCAAACGGTGAAGTGCAGTACAAGCAGGATGAAACACGCAACGAACTCCTTGAGAACGTGTTTGATCTTCCAGACAGCGGCAACAATGCGGCTGTTAAAGAAATACAGATCAATTTTGATGCGTATCTGCAGGGGCGTGACCGCAACAACGACGGCATCATTGATCCTGCCCAGTTGAAGGCCAATATCTTCTTCTTGACCGGAACGATCATTGACGATTGGAGCAACGAGATCCGCTTGCCTGATCAGTCCATGGTGAGCTCGCCAGACCTGTTCGACCGGGGCATTGGTTCGCGAACCTACTTCCGCGGCAGTTTCACCATTGACATTCGGGACCGCAACGACGACGGCCGGTTGACTTTTGGTGAAATGAATTCCGGCAAATTCCTGGACAATTTCAAGACCGAGTTGAATGCAAGGGCACAGGCCAATTTCAACATGGACCTGTCGATTCAGGGCCAGCGTTCTTTGCCCCGTTTGCTGGCAGATTTCCACCTCACCTATTCGCTCAAAGCGATTGATGTGAGTGCTTTGGCCGCTGACAGTGCAGAAGCCAAATACCGCAGACTGTTTGGACCATCGCCAACCATCTGGATTTCGGACCTGGCGCTGGACATGGGCAGTTTCTTCAGCGATTTCCTGAACCCCATCGTGAAAGAGATCAAACCCTTCACGAAAGAGATTCAGAAGATCACAGACATTCTGGACAAGCAGATTCCGGGCACGGGCATCTTCAATGGTGGCCGTAACCTGACGATTCTGGGCTTGGCCGAGGTGTTTGGTCGCGGTGGCAACAAGCAGATCCAGTTCCTGAAGCAGTTCAAGAGCCTGATTGACATCATCAACGCCATTCCGACCGATGCGGGCAATCTGGTGATTCCGATTGGTGCGGTGTTTACACTCAGCGGCAACGTCAACTCGTCGTCCAACAAGACGGGTGCGTCCTTGAGCGGCAATGTGTCGTCCATCAGCAATGCACTGAACGCCCCTGTCACCCCCAAGGCCTTGTCTGCGGGTGGTACCGCAACACCGGGCGCGCCTTCGGCCAACGCCAAGTCGGGAGTTTTGGGCTTCTTGCAGAAGTTGAACGACCCCAACAGTGCACTGCGCGTGCCGTTCCTGGCGGATTTCTCCAAGATTCTGGATGTCATCACAGGCAAGACGGTGGATTTGGTGACCTACACGCCCAAGCCTTTGCGTTATGACACCCAAATTGAACTGAGCACCATTCTGTACACGGCGCCAGTGTTGAAGGCGGGTATTCGCGGCAAGCTGGGCGTCGAGCTGAACCTTGGCTTTGGTTTTGACACTTTCGGCATTAACAAATATTTCCAGACCCGAAATGTGAAGCACATTTTTGATGGCTTCTACATCAGTGACAACTTTGTGAACGGCCGTGACATGCCGGACATCGTATTCCTGGCTGGCCTGGAAGTGTTTGCTGGTCTGGATGCGGGCGTTGCCAGCGTATCGCTGGCTGCGGGCATCGATTTCAAAGGCACGCTGGACTGGAACGACAACAACGGAAAAGGCGCCAACGACAACAAGTTCCGTGTGTCGGAAATTGCCGATGTGTTGCTGTGCAACCCGCTGGATATTTTTGAAGTCGGTTTGCTGATTGAATTCCAGGCCAACCTCAAAGTGAAGGTGCCGCTCATCGGCACCGTGTTCTCAAAACAACTCTTCCGCGAGAAGATATTCGAGTTCAAGCACAAGCCTGCACCGTGCTTCCCGATATTGACAGCCGATGAGGACGGCGACGGCACATTCTCCCTGCACATGGGCAATGGCCTGACCGATCCGATTCTGCTGGCTGATATTGGTGCATCACAGTACGCTGACGACTTTGCAGCGGCCAAGGCAGAGAATCGCATCCACAAGAACAAGGAAGACGTGGATGAGATTTATGTCATCAAGCAGATTGGCACTGACGAGATCGAGATCACTGCCACCATCGATGGCACCGATTACACCCGCACATTCTCGGGTGTGAAGCGGATTGTCGGTGTGACGGGCAATGGCAAAAACAAGATTGACGTGTCAGGTTTGACCTCGATCGAAGCCATACTCATCGGCACCGGCTCGGGCGACAACGAGTTGATTGGCGGTTCTGGCAATGACACCCTGGTAAGCAACAGCTCCGGCAAGACAACCATCCGCGGCAACGGCGGCAGCGATTTGTTGGTGGCCCGTGGTGGCACCAGCACGCTGACTGGCAACGCTGGTTCAGACACCTACCGGTTCTTGGGCAACTACGGCACCGTGACCGTGGACGACCTGGTGGCCACCGACCCCAATGTGCTGGATTTCTCCAAGCAAACCGCCAGTGTGGTGTTTGATACCCTGAACATGAAGGCCATGCAGGGTGGCAACACCGCCACCTGGAACCGGGGAACCTCGGTGGGCTGGATTGCCGGCGGCGCTGGTGCAGACACCATTGACATGTCTTTTGAAAGCAAACCTTTGCACATTGCGATCAAAGACGAAGGGTCTGATGCACTGAAGGCCAAGCTGAGTGCTGCGGCGCAAGGCCTGGTGAGGGACACTGACGATGCTGCACTGAACGACGGCATTGTGAGCAATGCCACCACCGGTGCGGTGGGCGGAACCCAGTTCGGCGATGGCTCATTCATCTTCACTGGTATAGAAAGTGTGATCGGCGGTATCAACAGCGACATTTTTGCCTTTGATCACGCCCATGCACTGACTGGATCGGTCTACGGTGCAGCAACACGCACCGGTGGCGCCAATGTGGGACTGAACTCCGCTGCGGAGCGGCCCACCTCAAGAAACACCCTTGACCTGTCTTCATACAACACCGGGGTGACCATTGACGAAAGCAGTGCATCGGCAAACAGCCGATTCACCACCGGCGCACAGTCTGTGAAAGTGGGCGGTTTCCACAACATCTTCGGTGGCGCTGCTGGCGACACGCTGGTGGGCAACGCAGCCAACAACATCATTCTGGGCGGTGGCGGCGACGACACCGTGCGTGGCATGGGCGGGAACGACCTGCTGTCCGTGGATGGCTTGCAGTTCGTCAACGCGTCGGGTGCTATGGTTGAAATTGCCAAGAGTGGCAATCGCCTGGCATGGCAGCAACTTCCAAACCGGGAGTGGACCTGGTTTGGTCAGGTGATTGAAAACGTACAGAAGTCAACCGGCGCACAAACTGCGGAAGGTGGCGACGGTGACGACGTGCTGTTCGGTTCTGCCGGCGCGGATACCTTGCGATCCGATGCTGGCAACGACACCATGATTGGTGACTTTGCACAAATCCGTTTTGCGGTGGACGGCATGGTCGACACCATCACATCCAAACAAACCGGTGTGGGGTCTGGTGACACCATCGTGGGCCTGACAGGCCGCCACATTGTGGTGGGTGGTCAGGGAGCGGACAACATCACCCTGGGCGACGGCGAGAATCTCGTGTTGGGTGATGCCGGTGTGATCAAGTTGAAGGCAAGCACGCGACGCGCCATCGAGGTAAGCAACCTGGATGAACTGTTGTCTTCCGGCACCAAGGGTGGATCTGACATCATCACCGTGGGTGCGGGCAGCAACCTCATCCTCGGTGGCTTTGGCTCTGATGTGGTGAATGCATCGGATGCTGTGACCAGCACCAATGTGGTCTTGGGTGACCATGGCCGCGTGTTGTACTCCAAGTCGGACAATGGCCAGCACTTGCTTTCCCTGATTCAAACCACCAAACCCGGTGTGAATGAAAGCAGCACCGACAGCCATGATGTGATCAATCTGGCCAGCGGAAATGCAATTGTGGTGGCAGGTGCCGGCAATGACCAGGTGACCGTGTCCGCAACGCTTTCTACCCAAAGCACCTACCGTTTTGTGGTGGGTGGTCAGGGTCGGGTGGAGTTTGATGCGTTTGGCCGCATGACCCGATTGGTCAGCACAGACACCTCGACCACGCAGGACGGCAATGACACCGTGACCATTGGTGCGGCAAGAACAGCCGAAAGTGGCTCGTTCGGCAGCAACATTGTGGTGACGGGCATGGGCAATGACACCATACTGATTGGTGGCGGTAACCTGATCAACGGCCTGAATTCTGGCCGTGGCCTGAGCACCGACATTGTGATTGGTGACAACGGTGAAGTGATTCGCACAGCCAAGACGACCCCGTCGGAGCTTGAGTTGAACGAACTGCTGGTGGTTCGCTCCATCCTCAATGACTTGGGTGGAAACGACATCATTGCAAGTGGATCGGGCGACAAAACCCTCATCGGCGGCATGGGCAATGATCAAATCACAGCCTTCAACGGATTCCATTTTGTGATGGGCGACAGTGGTTCATTGAACTACGACAGTGCAGCCGAAAACGGTGTTTTGCGCAGCCTGGTGTCTGAGGGGCTTGTCTTTGGTGGTGATGATTTGATCACCCTGGGCGATGGCTTCAAGATGGTGGTGGGTGGCTTTGGCTCAGACTCGGTGCGTGTGAATGCAACCGGGGTAGCCAAGAGCAGCACCAGCGATCAACGTGGACGTTTTGCACGTTACTTGCTGGGCGATGCAGCCACGGTTGTCTTTGATGTGGTGGGCGGTGTACAAACCGTGACGTCCACCGATGTGATTGCAGCCACCGCTGGCGACGACACCATCACCGTGGGTGCGATAGACACCACAGCCGATCTGGGTCACAACGTGATCGTGGGTGGCTTGGGTGCAGATCGCATCACGGTTCAGCCGGGCGCATACAGCATCGACACCGTGGTGGGCGACAACGCCCTGATTGAGCACAAAGCGCAAAGTTACGGCATTCAGACCGTGACCACGTTGAATGATGAAAAAGGCGATGCCGATGCAATCAACCTGGGCCGTGGTGTGAAAACCGTGGTGGGTGGATTCGGTGCTGACACCATCAACCTGGCCACGGCAATCAGCATGGATGGCGCCCTGAATCGCAGCATTGTGTTGGGTGATTCCGGAACGCTGACTTTTGAAGCGGGCAATCCAGAAGGCGTGATTGAGCCAGGAAATCCCCAAGCCATGCCCGGCCCGGCAACGCCAGACAAGTTGCGCACAGCCACCAGCAAATCCCTGAATTTTGGTGGCGCAGACAATGTCAACATTCTGGATGGTGATGTGATCTTTGTGGGCGGCACAGACCGTGATCGCCTGAATGTGGACTCGTCACGGGAAGCATTCCGACTGGCTGTGGGCGACAATGCAAGCCTGCAGTTCACAGCGGCAGGCCTGGCCAGTGATGTGACACTTATCACCACCCTGGACACCACGGCATCCACCGGAGATGCAGACACCATCACCATCGGCAACGGCAATTTGCTAAGCGGTGTTTCGACACTGGGCAATGTGATTGCAATTGGTGGCATGGGAGCAGACAGCATCAACGTGAATGCGCCCAGGTCGTCCAGCGTGCTGGTGGGTGACAACGCAAGCCTGGTTCGCAATGCATTGCTTGGTCAAGTGACCCGCCTGGAGTCCATCACCCTGGAGCAAGGGGCGGGGGACACGCTGACGGTGCAAGACGGCGATCACATTCTGGTGGGGGGTCTGGGTTCAGATTCCATCAGCGCGGGCAAGGGCAAGCTGGTTGCCGCCGGTGATTCCATCCAGTTCAGCGCCTTGGCCAATTCAGCCAACAGCACCCTGTTTGGAACCGTGACACTGGCGGCTTCGGTGGGCTTGCCCAACGGCTCGGCTGACACGATTGCAGCCGGCGCTGGCCTGAGCACCGAGGATGGCATCAAGCTGATCATCGGTGGCGCAGGTGCCGACAGCATTTCCGTGTTGGCGCAAGGTGGATTTGAGCGTGTGGTGGTTGGTGACAATGCCGAGATCAATCTGGACAGCTCGGGTCGTGTGGTGGGTGTACAAAGCCTGGATTCGGGCATCACCTCCACCGGGTCAGACACCATCACACTGGCGATTGGCAATGCGGCAAGCAACCGGGAGGTCAACCTTGACTTCAACGTGCTGGTGGGTGGTCTGGGCTCCGACAGCCTGATTGTGAACTCATCCAACGACACCCAGGACGTGGTGGCCGGTGACAACCTGGAGCTGCGCCGTGCGCGCAACGCCATGGGTGAGTATCACCTGGCGCTGGTCAATGCGCTCAACGGCGTGCTGGGCGGCGATGACACCATCGCCTTGGGCAGTGGCAACAAGGTGGTGGTGGGCGGTGCAGGTGCAGACAGCATCGACGTGCGCACCGGCACCGGAAGCGCTCAACAGTCAGTGGTGTTGGGCGACGCTGGCGCAGTGTTCTTCGACCAGGCCATCACAGGCTTCCTGAGCCGCATTCTGAGCACCAGTGAAGCATTGGGAGGAAACGATTCCATCCAGATCGCCGGTGGCAATGCCTACGTTGTGGGTGGCCGAGGCAATGATCGAATCAACACATCAGCCACGGGCGCTGAACGGGTCTTCCTCGGCGACAATGGTCAGATTGACTTCGTAAGCCGCGATGGTCGCCAGGACCTGGCGCGAGTACAGACCACCAGCGACCAGCTCAATCAAACCGAACAGACTGACAGAGACACCTTCAACTTGCAGTTCAATGGTGGACGAAATTATGTGCTGGGTGGCGAGGGCCGCGATGTGGCGCTGGTGCTGCCTGGTGCAGATGATCTCGACGATGTGTTCTTGTCGGGCTCTGGCAGCGTTCGTCGGGATCTGATTGGCAATGACCCGCTGACATTCAAGGATGTCATCAGCATGGTTGCTTTGGGGGATTACAACGAGTTCCCTGAAGTGGACGAGGGCGGTGGCAACAATGGCGGTGGCAACGAGGGCCCGGGTCAGGGGCTGATTGGCACTGCGGTGGGCGAGGGCTTTGTGGTCGACGGCAGCCTGACAACATCCACCGGGCGCTTGGCTTTGCCGGCGCAAAGTGGTGGTGCAGCATCGTTCGTTCCGGTGGTCAACGAAGTGACCAACTTCGGTGTGTTTAATCTGCGCGAAGACGGATCGTGGTCGTATGTCCTGGATGCAATTCAGGGCGGAGCACTCAAAGGTGGCGAAGAGCGGATGGAGCAATTCATCGTGTTCACCGAAGATGGTTCAAGCACGGTTGTTTCTGTGCGGGTCTTTGGTGCGCAGTCACCGGCAACAATCTCTGGCCAGTTTGAGGGAGGGATTGTGGAAGATCAGGCGGCCACAGTGACAGGGCAGCTCAATGTGGTCGACCTTGACCGCGACGAGCAGTTCTTTGAAATTGTGGATGCACAAGGCCAATACGGTCGGTTCACCTTGTCGCAAAACGGTGCATGGACTTACACCGTTAATCAATCCAACCCAGTGATCCAGTCGCTGCGGCAAGGGCAAACCCTCATCGAGCAGTTTGATGCGGTGTCTTTGGATGGGCTGGCCCGTCGCGCCGTGGTCTTGACGATCACCGGCAACAACGACATGGCCGTGATTGCTGGTGTGACCGAAACCAATGCGAATTACGCAGCTGGCTCTCGGTTGACCGGGTCCTTCACGGTGACCGATGTGGACCAGGATGAGGCCGCATTCAAGCCTCAAACGACGGTCAATGCACTGGGTACGTTCCAGTTGCTTGCAGATGGGGCATGGACATTCACCATCGGTGAGTCGGCGGCATTGAATGATTTGCTGCTTGGGGAATCACTGAGCGCTGCCTTTGTTGTGGAATCTCTGGACGGCACGGCCACCCAAACGCTCACCATTCGCATCAATGGCGTGAAAGTGGTTCAGCCAGAGCCTGAGGTGCCTGGCAATGGCACACCGGGTACGCCAGGCAATCCAGGCACACCGGGCACGCCAGTGCTCTCGCCTGTGGACGTTGCAGCCCTGGGTAATCTTCTGATGACCATCGGCATGGGATCTGCGTTTTCAAGCGGTGGTGTGGGCAGCGGGGGCTCTGGCAGTGCCGGAACCACCTCAAGCCGCACCAGCCTGTCGGACACAGGTGTGAGCGTCAGCGTCGGCGGATCAGCATCTGGTTCGTCTCAGGACACTGGCGGTGCTGGTGAAGGACAGTTGTCTGATCCAACCACCATTCAGCGCCTGGATGGCTCCAGCAACCTCGGCTTGGGCATCAGCAGCAGCGCCCAAAGTGTGACTGACCTGTCCGATCCTGCCGCAACGCTGGATAAACAGGACTCAGGCAGCGAGAGCGCGGATGTGTATGAGGACATGCCAAGCCCATCGGCTGGCGAAGCTGGACAGGCCGTGGAAGGTGCAGCAGCCGAAGGTGCAGACGAGCAGGTGTCTGAAGCCGAGGCTGAAGCAAGCGCAGAGGAAGAAAAGTCCGCCAAGGCGAGCAAACTGGACGAAGTGGCAACAGGCCTGGCAGCAGCCTCGGCTTTGATTGGTTCTACGTCTGGCCGCATCAACTGGAAGCGGAGGAAGTAAGCGAGTACCCCCCAAAAAGGGGCGCAGTGTGATGTATTTCACTCATCTGGGTGAAACATTGTTAAACACTGTCAATTTTTGGGGGTGCTTGGTCCGTATTGTTTTTACTTTATTTGCCAGAGTCGACACACTCACTGGGCGGTTTAATTTTTTAATTGCTTAACCAATACGGAGCAACTCTTTTTATGAGCGACACAATCAAATCCAATGAAACTGCAACCTCGGGCGTGCCAAAGATCGAGTGGGATGACAGCAAAATGTCCACCACTTACGCCAATGTGTGCAACGTGCTTGGTACCCGCGAAGAAATCATGCTGCTGTTTGGTGCCAACCAAGCCTGGCAGTCTGAGATGAAGGAAGTGAAGGTATTCCTGTCCAACCGCATCGTCTTGAACCCCTATGCCGCCAAGCGTTTGCACGCGCTTCTGGAGCTGGGTCTGAAGGAATACGAAGCCCGCTACGGAGAGCTCAAGCTGTAAATGGCTGAGCAGCTTCGGTTGACCCCCAGCCAATCGGATCTCGCAAAGGTGGGGTCCATTGGTTCTGCCGTCTCTGATCCAGTGTTGCTGGCGCAGAGGTGGCTTTCTGCGCTCTTGAGTCAGCATCAATATTCAAATCTTGTGTCTGCCCTTGTGGTCGTGGGGCCAGCCAACGATGGGCCATTTGAGCCCGCCGCCTATTGGCCCAACGAGAAGGCCGCCACGTCCGAGCACATCCGCATGGCCGCAGAACGCGCCATGGGCACCCGCTTGCAGATTACGCTTCCCAGTTCCAGCGGCTTTGTCTGGGCCCAGCCGTTGGTGCTCGACAAAAACCTGCACGGCGTGTTTGTTGTTGAGATGGCACAAAAGCAGTTCCCCGTGTCGCTGCGTGAGCAGTTCACGCTCGGGGAAGGCTGGCTGTATTTGCCATGGATACAAAAAACACTGGATGAGTTGCGAAACGCTTCGACGCGACTTGAGCTTGTGATGGAGCAGGTGATGGCCATTGAAGACGAGCCATCGACAGCCGACGCCTATCAGGCCATGGTGACCAATGCGGCTGCCAAACTAAACAGCGATCGCGTGGGCCTTGGGTTTGTCAAAAAAGACAAAATCAAGCTTCAGGCTTTGTCTTCCACCTCGGATTTTCAGAAGCGCATCGACATGGTGCTGCTGCTGGAGGCTGCCATGACAGAGGCGCTGGAGCAGGGGAGGACCACAGAGTATTCTGTTGAAAACCTGCCAGACCCCCTCACGGCAGCCGCTTTGCGTTCTCATGCAACCCTGTGCAGGGACTACGGATCTGTTCATGTGATGGCTGTGCCGTTCACCCGCTCGGCCAAGGAAACCGGTGTGGTGATGTTTGAATGGGCGCAAGCCCCAAATGAAGAGCAGCTCGCCCTGGCGCGCTCGATTGTGCCTGTGGTGGGGCCAATTGTGCTGTCCAGGCGCTACAGTGATCGCCCCCTGCGCGAACGTTTTGTTGACTGGTGCCGTTCTGAAAAGGACAAGCTCTTCGGTGCCCAACACGGTACTCGAAAACTGGTGTACTCAAGCCTCGTGCTGCTGCTTGCCTTTTTTACCTTCGCGCACGGAGATTTCAGGGTCGCGGCCAACTCGCAGCTGGAAGGCAGCGTGCGCCGCCAGATTGCTGCACCCTACGACGGTTTTGTGGCCTCGGCGGCTTTTCGCGCCGGTCAAACTGTCAAGCAGGGTGATTTGCTGGCCACGCTGGACGACAAAGAGCTGATGCTGGAAGCCCAGCGCTGGATGAGTCAGCAGGATCAGTATTCAAAACAGGCGCAGGATGCTCAGGCCCAGTCGGATCTGCCCCAGATCCAGATTGTGATGGCCCAGGTGGAGCAGGCCCGTGCGCAACTGGAGTTGTCAGAGTCGCAACTGGAGCGAACCCGCATCACCGCCCCGTTTGATGGACTGATCACCTTGGGCGACTTGTCGCAAAGTTTGGGTGGAGCAGTCAAAAAGGGCCAGGTTCTTTTTGAAATAGCCCCCATGGACGGCTACCGTGTGGTGCTGGACGTGGACGAGGCAGACATTTCCCATCTCAAAGTGGGGCAACGTGGCGATCTGGTGGTTACATCGCTGCCCAATGAGAAGTTTCCTTTTGAGGTAAAACTCATCACGCCCGTGGCCAAGGTCAAGGATGGCTTGAATTATTTTCGTGTCGAAGGGGCTGTGCTGGCTTCGGAGCAAAGCCTGCGCCCTGGCATGGAAGGGGTTGCCAAGGTCTACATCGACGAGCGTCGCCTGATCTGGATCTGGACCCACCGTGCGGGCATCTGGCTTCGTTTGAAGCTGTGGTCGTGGTTCGGGATTTAAACCATGAGCGGCTCACTTTTCTCCAGTTCGTGGTACCGGGTCAAAGGCCTCAAGCCGCAATTGCGCGGACAGGCAAAAATCGTCCGTCATGTGTACCGCGATGAAGTTTGGTATGTCATCCAAGACACCGCCTCGGGGAAAATGCTGCGCATCGATGAAGTGGCGCATCAAGCATTGGGGCAACTCGATGGTCGCCGGAATGTGGAAGAGATCTGGCTGCAACTGCAGGAAAGTCTAGGGGACCGTGCGCCCACGCAGGATGAGTTGATCGGCCTTTTCACACAGCTTCACCAAACCAACCTTCTGCTGGGCGGCAACACGCCCGATTTAAGCGAGATCAAGGAGCGCCGGAAAAAAAACCGCCTTGCCAAAATCAAGCAATACATGGGCAATCCGCTGGCACTCAAATTGCCCTTGGTGGATCCGGATCGTTTTTTGACCAGGCTGGTCGGCCTGTTTCCGCGTGGCAGCGCAAAGTGGATTCTGGCAATCTGGTTCCTGGGGATTCTGGCTGGAGTGGCGCAGGCCGCCCTGTATTGGGAGCCACTCACGGAAGACATCACCTCGCGCGTTTTCAATGCCCAGAACATGCTGATGTTGTGGTTTGCATTTCCTGTCCTGAAGGCCATTCATGAGCTTGGCCACGGCATTGCCATCAAGGCCTATGGTGGAAGTTGCCGCGAAATGGGCCTCATGTTCCTGTTGTTCATTCCGGTGCCCTACGTGGACGCCAGCAGTGCGATGATGTTCAAGAACAAACGGCATCGAATCGTGGTGAGCCTGGCTGGCATGATGATCGAAATGTTTGTGGCATCCATTGCCATTTGGGTGTGGGCCTCTGCAAGTGGTGGGCCTGTAAAGGCCCTGCTGCATGAGGTGATCATTCTGGCCAGTGTGACCACCCTGTTTTTCAACGGCAACCCCTTGCTGCGTTTTGATGCCTACTATGCTTTTGCCGATTGGCTGGAAATCCCCAATCTTGCAAACAAGTCCAATCAGTACATCGGCCATCTTCTGCAGAAACATGTGTTTCGGGTGGGGGATGATCTGAAGGCCATATTGACCACCCCACGCGAGAAGGGTTGGCTGGTCTTTTACTCCATTGCCTCATTCATTTACCGCATGTTTGTGGCCTTCGGTATTATTTTTGCGGTTGCCCAGATGTACTTTTTTGTGGGCGTGTTGCTGGCCATGTGGGCGGCCTGGACCATGTTGCTGATGCCCCTGCACAAAGTACTGAAGGAGTTGTTCGTTGGACAATCCCTGAAAAACGTTCGCAAACGTGCAGTATCCATGAGTGCTGCAACCTTGGGCCTTTTTCTGATGTTGGTCACGCTGGTTCCAGCACCCTCATGGAGCATGGCCGAGGGCATCATCTGGATGCCAGACAATGCAAGGCTCACCAACAGCGTGGATTGTTTTGGCCACTCGGTGCTGGTTCCGCATGGCAGCACGGTGGTGTTTGGCCAGCCGTTGTTGCGATGTGACGATCCAGAGATGCTGACGCAACTCGAAAAGGCCAAATTCAAGCAGGATGAGTTGCGCGCACGGGTCACTTTTGCCGCCTCCAGTGACCCCGTTCAGCAAGGCGTTCTTCAGGCTGAGCTTGATTTCATCAACCAGGAAATCGTGGTGCTCGAGCGAAAGCTCAATGAGATGGTCATCCGCAGCCCCAACGTTGGTGTTTTTTACATGGGCGCACCCGGTGACTTTCCGGGGCGTTATTTTGAGCGGGGTTCGGTGTTGGGCGATGTGGTGGATCCCAAAGCGCTGAGCCTCATCACGGTTGTGCCCCAGGCCAAGGCTGCGCTGGTGCGGCAGAACACGGAACACATTGAAATACGCACCTCCGATAACCCAATGCAATTGGTGCAGGCCACCATGGTCCGAGAAGTGCCCTCCGCAACCAAGCAGCTACCCAGCCTTGCACTGGCGCTGCAAG
This sequence comes from Limnobacter sp., assembly GCA_036275255.1. Taxonomy (GTDB): domain Bacteria; phylum Pseudomonadota; class Gammaproteobacteria; order Burkholderiales; family Burkholderiaceae_B; genus Limnobacter. The sequence goes on from DASUEC010000293.1 coordinate 12,728, forward strand.
GCGGAGGCGACATCGGCCTGGACCCGGAATCCGATCCCAACTCGGGCCCCAAGGCTTTGAATCCGCTGTTCCAGTTTGAGGTCCGCTTCCAGGAGAACTACATGCCCAGCACGCTGGGCAACCGGGTTTATGTTCGGTTTGTGCACCACGATGAGCCCTTGGCTGCGCAATGGTACAGGTCAATCCGTCAAATGTTCCTCAAGAGTTTTGCGCTATGAGCAGCTACGCACTTGAGGTGGGCGGGCGTCCCTATCCCCAGCGACAAAACTGGACGGAATCCAGTTGGCTGGACCGCCAGTTCGAGAAGCTGCGCACCTTCGTGTTGGGCAAAGCATGGTCGCGCCAGGCGCACATGGCCCGATTTGTGGCCAAGGTTCACACGCATTACGCCGAGCTTGAGTGCATGGATGACGATCAGTTGGCTGCGGCACTCATGCTGGTGAAAACCGAGCTGCGCAAAAGTGGCCCAGTCGATGCAGTGGCAGCCAGGGCTTTTGCATTGATTCGCCTGCATTCCAAAAAAACCCTGGGTCTGGCGCATTTTGACAGCCAGATTTGTGGTGCCTATGCACTGATTCGCGGGACCATTGCTGAAATGGACACCGGCGAAGGCAAAACACTCACGGCGACGCTGGCGGTGAGCACCTTGGCCATGGCTGGCAATTCGGTGCATGTGATCACCGTGAACGATTACCTGGCCACACGCGACCTTGAAAAAATGACACCGCTGTACCACAGCCTTGGGCTTAGCACGGGCTTGATTGTCGAAAAGCAGAAGCCCGAGGAAAAGCGTGTGCAGTACCGGGCTGACGTGGTTTATTGCACGAGCAAAATCCTGACATTCGATTATTTGCGTGACCGCATTGACCTTGGGCCGCGCATGAAGCCTTTGGGCATGTCTTTCAGGGCATTCATGGGCAACAGCGACACCACGATGTTGCCAGGTTTGCAGTACGCCATCATTGATGAAGTGGACAGTGTGCTCATTGACGAAGCCCGAACTCCCCTGATCATCTCTCGCGAAACCCGCAACAACGTGCTCGAGCAGTTTTACCGACAGGCCATGCAGATCGCCAAGGCGCTTGAAACCGGGGTGGATTATGAGCTGATCGAATTGGGCAAGGCGGCGCGGCTCAATGAGTTGGGCAAGGCAAGAATTGATGAATTGTCGAAGGATTTCGGTGGTTTGTGGCGCGGTAAGCTGCGCCGCGAAGAAATCGTGACCCGTGCACTCAGTGCTGTTTACGGGTTTCAACGCGATATTGATTATCTGATTCGCGATGACAAGATCATGATCATCGATGAAAACACCGGTCGAGTGATGCCAGACCGGTCGTGGGAGTTGGGTCTTCAGCAATTGATGGAAATCAAGGAAGGTGTTCCCATCAGCCCGGAAAAAGAGACCATGGGAAAGATCAGTTTCCAGCTCTTCTTCCGCAGATACCTCAACTTCTCGGGGATGACTGGCACGTGCAAGGAAGTGGCCACAGAAATGGGGGAGGTATACGGCTTGCCCGTTGTGCGCATTCAGCCCCGCTTGAAGAACAAAAGGCTGTACTTGCCCAGTCGAATGTTTGTTGACTCCGAACAGCGCTGGTTGGCGGTGGTTGACAGTGTAAGGGCAAGGCTTGCCAGTGGGCAGGCCGTTCTGGTGGGAACGCGCTCGGTGAAAGCTTCTGAGGCTTTGTCCCTGCACTTCCAGGAAGCAGGAATCGCCCATCAGGTGCTCAATGCAAAAAATGACAAGGAAGAGTCGGAATTGGTGGCCCACGCCGGGGAGCCCGGCAAAGTGACGATTGCCACCAACATGGCAGGACGGGGAACCGACATTCACCTCAGTGACAGTGTTCGCAATGCAGGGGGGCTGCATGTCATTCTGACTGAGCGCCATGACAACAAGCGGGTGGACCGCCAACTGATCGGGCGATGCGCCAGGCAGGGCGACCCAGGGACCTGTGAGGAAATGCTGTCGCTGGAGGATGAGCTGTTTCAAGGCAGGGCGGCCATGATTGTGAATTGCCTGCGCTGGTGCCTCAGTCATTTTCCCCATGCAAGATGGCCGCATGCATTGGCGTTGCGGGTGTGTCGCTTTTACCAGTGGTCGGTGGAGCGCCAGCATAGAAAGATTCGGGGAAGCATGTTGAGCAGTGATTTTCAGGCGAGACGGTCGCTTTCATTTTCTGGTCAGTTGGAATAATCGTTTTAACAATTTAAGGCACATTGAATGCAGTGCAGTTCAATTAAAAATCTGTTGATTGGCATGGCCTTGTGTGCGCTGGGTGGTGGTGCAATGGCACAAACCTCGGCGGCGCGCATGGTCAGTTCTTGTTTTTTGCTCCCATCGCATGAGGTGATTGTGGGCACGCCGCTGGACGGTGTTCTCGAAGTGGTCAGCGTGGACCGTGGTGATCTTGTCAAGGCGGGGCAGGTGATTGCCAAAATGAACACCGGGCTTGAACAGGCGCAGGTTCAAACCCAGGAGGCGCGTGCAGAGTTTGGTGAGAGAAAGGCGCGTCGAAACGAGGACCTG
>DASUEC010000294.1:0-6240 GCA_036275255.1 Limnobacter sp.
AAAACGCAAAATATGATTTGCATGTGCTGGCCAATCAGGGCATTGGGGTGCGTGGTGTGGTGGGCGACACCATGCTTGCCTCTTACGTGCTGGAGGCCCACAAACCCCACGGCATGGACGCACTGGCCTTGCGCTGGCTGAATTACAACACCATCAAGTTTGAAGAAGTGGCAGGCAAGGGGGCAAATCAGCTCACGTTTGACCAGGTGTCCATCGACACCGCCACACGATACGCCGCCGAAGACGCTGAGGTCACCTTGCGCCTTACCCATGTGTTGCATCGTGAACTGGCCCAGGTCGAACAGCTCAATGCGCTTTACAAGCAGGTCGAGATGCCCTTTGGGCAGGTCTTGTTTGAGGTGGAGCGCAACGGCGTCTTGATCGACGCGGACAAGCTGGGCCAGCAGAGCTCTGAAATTGCCGAGAAGCTCAAGAGCATTGAAGCTCAGGCATTTGAGCTGGCTGGTGGGTCTTTCAACTTGAACTCGCCCAAACAGATTGGCGAACTGCTGTTTGACAAGCTGGGTTTGCCCGTGGTCAAAAAGACGGCCAGCGGAGCACCTTCCACCGACGAAGAAGTGCTGTCCAAGCTGGCCGAGGATTACCCCTTGCCCGCCAAGCTGCTGGAACACCGCAGCCTGGCGAAGCTAAAAAGCACCTACACCGACAAATTGCCGCGCATGGTGAATCCAAACACTGGCCGGGTGCACACCAACTATGCGCAGGCGGTCGCCGTAACCGGGCGCTTGGCCAGCAACGACCCCAACCTGCAAAACATTCCAGTGCGCACTGCGGAGGGGCGCCGGGTGCGAGAGGCTTTTATTGCAGCGCCCGGGCACGTCTTGGTGTCAGCAGATTATTCTCAAATTGAGTTGCGCATCATGGCGCATATTTCTGGCGATGAAGCCCTGATTGGTGCCTTCAACCATGGCTTGGACATTCACAGCGCCACAGCCTCGGAGATTTTTGGTGTGGGCTTGGGAGACGTCACGGCCGACCATCGCCGAACTGCCAAGGTCATCAACTTCGGCTTGATTTACGGCATGAGTGCCTTCGGGCTGGCCGCCAACCTGGGCATCACCCGAGAGGCTGCCAAACTCTACATTGATCGTTACTTTGCCCGTTACCCCGGCGTGGCGCAGTACATGGAAAGCATTCGTCAGCAAGCCAAGACCGACGGATTCGTTAGCACCGTGTTTGGCCGCCGCTTGTGGTTGCCTGAAATCAAAAGCCCCAATGGACCACGCAGAGCGGCCGCGGAACGCGCTGCCATCAATGCGCCCATGCAAGGCACCTCGGCCGATCTTATCAAAATGGCGATGGTGGAACTCTCAACCTGGCTGAAGGCCGAGAAATTGGGCGCGAAAATGATCATGCAAGTGCATGACGAGGTGATTCTGGAGGTGCCCAAGGGAGAACTCGAATTGATTCAGGCCCGCGTTCCTGAAATCATGACCGGGGTTGCCAAGCTGCGGGTCCCTCTGGAAGTGGGCTGCGGTGTGGGCAACAATTGGGAAGAAGCCCATTGACATGACACGGGCTGCAACGGAGGGGGAGCATGCCATGCGCAAAACCAAAACCACATTGAATGAGCAAGAACAACAGATCAACTCGTTGACAGGCGAGGGCAAACTCCGCCTTTCCCGCCGCGCAGTCCTCAAGGGGTTTACTGCAGGTGGATTTGCCGTGGCCGCCAACCCTGTGCTGTCCCAGGTCATCACCACTTCAGCGGCGGGTCTGGATGAAGGGCGTGTGCTTGTCAACGTGGGCGACGACGACATGTTTGCCTATCGGGCCAGGCCCCTGCACAAAAAGAATCCCCCTGTCATCCTGGTGGTGCCGGAAATTTTTGGTGTGCATGCTTACATCGAGGATGTCTGCCGGCGCCTGGCGCAAGCGGGGTTTTATGCCATGGCACCCGAGATATTCTTTCGCCATTCCGAGCCCGGGCAATACGCCACCGTGGCCGCCATTCTAGAAAATGTAATTTCCAAAATGGATGATGCCCAGGTCATGAAAGACCTGGACCGATGCGTGGAGCACGCTGTGGGTGAAGGAGGCGATGCTGGTCGCCTGGCTGTTACCGGTTTTTGTTGGGGGGGGCGCATCACATGGCTGTACGCAGCCCACAACCCGGCGGTGAAGGCAGGTGTGGCCTGGTATGGTCGACTGGTGGGCAACACCACGGCCCTCACGCCCAAACACCCTGTGGACATTGCTGGCGAGCTGAAGGCCCCCGTGTTGGGTCTGTACGGCGCAGAAGACAGCGGTATTCCCTTGGGCACGGTGGAGCAAATGCGCGCTGCCTTGGCCACAGCGGCGGGTCGCAATCCCAACGCGGCGGCCTCGTCCATCGCGGTGTTTGAGAACGCCCAGCATGGTTTTCACGCCGATTACCGAAACACCTACAACTCAACAGCCGCAAAACAGGCGTACAATCAGGCGCTTGCCTTCTTCAGAGGCAAAAACATCCTCTAAATCTCCTTAAAGCGTCCAATCGTGCATTCAAGTTTGTTGCTGGTCATGGTGGCGGCCGCCCTGGGCACCGGCTTGGCCATTCTGGCCTCGGCCTGGCTCACTGCCCGCGTCATAGCAAAGTCCCTCGAGCCCATGGTGAGCCTGTCTGCCGGCGTCTTGCTGGGTGCAGCCTTGTTGCATTTGCTGCCAGAGGCCATGGACAAAGGGATGGACCACCACGATGTTTTTGGTTTGGTGTTGGCAGGTCTGCTTTTTTTCTTTGTCCTGGAAAAATTTGCCATTTTCAGACACAGCCACCACCATGAGCACGATGGCCATGACCACCACCACGGCTTTGACAGGCAGGAAGCCCGCCGGGGTGGTTTGCTGATTGTGATTGGTGATTCCCTGCACAACTTTGCCGATGGCTTGTTGATCGCCAGCGCATTTCTGGTGGACTTCAAATTGGGCCTGGTGACCACCCTGAGCGTGGTTCTTCATGAAATTCCCCAGCAAACCGGGGATTACCTGGTGCTTCGCAATGCCGGCATCGACCGGGCCAAGGCCTTGCGCCTGATGGTGATTGCGGGTGCAGCTGCCGTGGTCGGGGCCGCCCTGGGGTACACCCTGTTCACCCAAGTTCAGGCTTTGTTGCCGTACGCCTTGGTGTTGGCGGCATCCAGTTTTTTGTATGTGGCGGTGGCCGACCTGATTCCTCAAATGCAGCAACGCATCAAAGTCAAAGAAAGCCTCGTCCAATTGTTGTGCATTGGTGCAGGGGTGGTTTTGGTGGCCACTTTGGCTGAGATTTTGCACCACCACTAAAACGTGCTCAGCTTGATTTTTGCCTGTGGTGTGTGGCGTAGGCCGACAGCCCTCCACAGGCGATGATCAGCAAAGCGCCCAGCCATGTGGTCTGTGTGGGTATGTCGCCCAGCACGACAATGCCGTAAAAAGTTGACACCAGAATCGTGCAGTACTGCAGCGCCGCTGACATCCACGTGGAACCAGCGCCAAAGCTTCGCGTAAGCGCAAGGTTGCCGGCACCACCAAAAAGCCCCAGCCCAAGCAGCCACAACACAGCCTCCGCCTTGCTGTTGCCTTGAGTTGCACCCAAAAGTGCCTGAGCATCCCCGGTAATCAACAGGCAGGTGCCGCCTGTGATCGCCGCTGTGGCGCCAAAGTACATCACGGTTCGCCACTCGGGTTCTTTGGCTTGCCCCAGGCTTTTGAGCTGAAGGTAAGCGATGGCAGAAATGGCACCGCCGGCCAAGCCGATCAGTGCAGTGCCCAACTGATTGCCGTCCAGCACGGGTTGCAGCACAGCGACGACACCGACAAACCCCATGGCAATTGCGGACTTTTCGATTCGATTGCGAACCTGCCCAAACCAACACCACAGCAGCAATGCGATGAAGAGCGGGGAGGTGTACATCAGGGTTGTAGCAGTGGCCAGTGGCAGTTGGGTGGTGGCGTAAAAACCGCACCACATTGCGAGGATGCCAGCCAGATTGCGCCGCAAATGCAGATGAGCGACCGGGCTTTTCAGGTCAAGCCCATGGATACGTGCCCAGCCGGCCAGAACAATCAAGGGGACCAGTCCGCGAAACAGCACGATCTCACCCAGGCTAGCCTGACCGGCAGCCAGCTTGATCATCAGGCCCATGGTGCCAAAACACAGGCAGGCCAAGAACATCCAGAGCGCTTGCATGGTTGCGCAGTGTATCGCACTTGGCCAGGGAATACAGCTTAACTGAGCAGCTTAACTGAGCAGCTTAACTGAGCCCCGGAGTCGCTTTGTAATGGGCGAAGCTGGGGTCCAGCCAGACTTCACGCTTTTCGATGGGGGTGTCATCCAGAGAGCGGGTGATCCGGAACACCCGCAGGCTTGGGGTATCGATGTGCTTGTTAAACAGGTTCGCAATGCGAGAGTCCATGGTTTTTACCGACACTTCATCGACCATCTGGCCAATCCGCATCTGGAAAACCTCCGCCGCCAAACGGTACAGGTTGCCCCCGGTCTGGGCCAGCATGTCCATGCTCAAGGTGGGAAATGCGCGTGTAGACACGCACAGTTGCTCGAATGCAATCAATTGTTTGCCCAGCATGTGGCGCACCTCAATCGACCAAATCGGGTCTCCGGTTTGCAAGCCCAATGCCTTGGCCTCTTCAGCCTGGGCTGCGATTTTTTCGAGCCGAATCAGGTCTGTGCGAACGGCGGTGCCCTGGTACTCGGTGGCCCAGTGGTCATTGAGTTTGAAAGGGGGGGTATCATCATAGGCGGGTGCACCCGCCGTGTCGGTCACGAAAGTGCCCAAGCCCTGCATCTTCGACACCAAGCCTGCTTTTTCAAGCGATTCAACCGCCCGACGAACCGTGCCAATCGATACGCCGAAGCGCTCCGACAGCTTTTTCTCGTTGGGCAAAGCCGCACCTGGCTTCCAGATCTGTTGAAAGATCTCTCGTGTCAGTACATCCAGTATCTGCAGGTAAGCGGGCCCGCCGCTTTTTACAACCGGCCCACCCGTTTGATTGGCGCCGCGCATAAGTGAGTATTCCAAGGGTTTTATTTTTGTCTAGCCAATGTACCAGAAAAAAGTTAAACAAAAATAAAATATTTGGGGCACAAACCGGTCCTGGCAAGACCGGCGCATGCCTGCCTTGGTCTCACTTGCCCGCAGGGCGCCTTCCCAGGGACTGAATGGCGGGGTTCATGGCTCGGGCATACCACGCGTGGAAATGTGCCATGCCATCTTCCATGGGGCTTTGGTAAGGGCCGGCATCGGTCTCGCCGCGTTCCATCAACACCTTGCGCCCGTGGTCCATCCGTTCTGCAATTTCATCGTCTTCCACCGCAGTTTCCATGTAGGCGGCCTGCTCGGCCTCCACAAATTCCCGCTCGAAAAGGCGGATCTCTTCGGGGTAGTAAAACTCAACAACATTCAGGGTTTCTTGCGGCCCCTTGGGATGCAGGGTCGACACCACCAGAACATGTGGGTACCACTCCACCATGATGTTGGGGTACATGCAGAACCAGATCGCGCCGTACTTGGGCTCTACCCCTGCGCTGAACTTCATGACGGCGTCGTGCCACTGGCGGTACACCGGGGTTCCGGGCCTGCGCAAACCAGACTTGATGCCGACCGACTGCACGCTCCAGTTGTCGCCATAAAACCATTGCAGGTCGGAACAACTCACAAACTGGCCTAGACCAGGATGAAAGGGCTCCACATGGTAGTCCTCCAGATACACCTCGATGAAGGTTTTCCAGTTGTAGGGCAAGGTGTTTGTCTTGATAGAGTCCAGCTGGAATGCCGAAAAATCAATTTCTTCAAAAAAGGGCACTTTTTGAAGATCTTCCAACACGTTCCGCTGGCCATTGAACAGCAAGCCGCGCCAATTTTGCAATTCGAACGATTGCAGTTTGGTGCAGGGCTGCTGTTTAAAATGCGGGGCGCCTAGCAATTCACCTTTCAGGTCGTAGGTCCAGCGGTGCAGCGGGCAAACAATGTTGTTGGAATTGCCATGGCCCTTGAGCATGACCGCCTGGCGGTGTCTGCAAACGTTGGACAGCAACTCAATGCCCTGGCCGTTGTTGACGAGCAAGCGACCGTCGTTTTCCCACGGGAGGGACCTCCAGTCACCCGCCTCGGGTACCCAGTGGGTGTGGCCAACGTAGCCCGGTCCATCTCGATAGAGTAGTTGAATCTCATCCTTCAGAACACGCTCGTCAAAGTAAGCCGAAACATGGGGCTGCAAACTTGACTGTGACAACGCCTGTGA
>DASUEC010000295.1:0-5255 GCA_036275255.1 Limnobacter sp.
GCCACTGCTTTTTCAAAACGCGCTTTCAAGTCACTCATGTGTCATCTCCTGGAGTGTGTTGTTATGTGTTTTCTTCGGTAATAAATGATTGGGCCAGGCTTTCAAACAGCTCTTTGGCGTTGCCTTGCAGGTATGGGGCCAAAAGGCACATGACCTGATACACGCCATTGGCCAGGGCCGCGCTCATGGTCGTTTCGTCGTTGAAGTGGCGTGGATCCCTCACGTACTCAAAAGACAGCCAGTAAGTGGCAACCACCACCATGTTGGTGGCCAGCGCATTGATCTGGGCCTGCGAGGCCATCATGTCCCCGGATTCAACCAGGCCCTGGCATAGACGCCGTGCAACGTCCACTTTGTGTTTTAGAATTCGCTTGAAGTGAATTTCCAGGGTGCGATTGCGCGACAGGAGGTCGTTCAGGTCGCGGTACAAAAAACGATAGCGCCAAATCAGTTCAAACGACACTTGCAGATACAGCCATGCATCTTCAATATTGGCTTGCCTATTGCCCGGCACATCCAGCAGGCCATCAATTTCTTTTTCGAAACTTGCAAAAATGCTGTTGACGATGTCGTCTTTGTTGCGGAAGTGATAATAAAGATTGCCTGGGCTGATGTTCATCTCATCAGCGATCACGGTTGTGGTGATGTTGGGCTCGCCGAATTCATTGAATAGCCTTAATGACAAATCAAGGATTCGCTCTCTTGTTCTTCTTGGAGGCTTGCGTTCCATTCTCTGGTCGTCTCCTGTCTGGCCAAAGTCTTGCGCTGTAATAAGACGGCTGTATTTGAACCCTGTCAGCCTGTCTTGTTGTAATTGGATTATGCGCTTAGTCTACGTGGTTTTGCCGCATGCGACAAAACCAGTAGTCATTTTGCAAACGGTTTGAGTGTTATGCAGCTTGCCGGGTTTTTGCAATTCGCACATAGCGGTCCAGCTCGTTGAGAGAATCCTCCAGTTGATCGAACTTGGACACAATGGAGCCCGCCCGCGCCGGGCGCTTTTTGGGCTGCTGACCCAGTCGCAAAGTCGGGTCTTTGAGCAGTTCAAGATTCAGGGTCAGGCCATGACGACCCAGCCGCTCACACAAATCATGTCGCCTTGCCCACAGTTCCTCGCGAGTGCGTTGATAGGCGTGTTCGCACAACCGCCTGCGGCTTGCGTAGCTGAAAGGGTTGGTGAAAAAAAACTCGCCGTCGCCGTGCTGTGGTTCGAACAGGACAATATCGGCATCGGGGTAAAGATGCGCGTAGCGTTCCATGCCAATGTCCATGCGCGAGTGAATAATCGACCGGAAAGTTTGAGAAAGCACCACAGGCAAACCGCCCTCATACAAACGTGAGCCTGGCTGGAATGCCTTGCCTTTGGCACGGCGCCGGTGGTTCTTGGGGTTTAACCTGTCGTCGTATGGCACCAGGGGGTTCAGGCAGATCAGGAGCTCTGCGCCGTCCTTGAGCGCTGTGGAGGCGTGCAGGGTTTTTTTCAAGGCACCGTCTACATAGTATCGGCTGCCAATTTTGGTTGGCGGAAACAAGCCAGGCAATGAGGCTGAAGCCTGAACAGCCTTTGAAATGGGCACGTCATCATGCCCTGGCATGCCAAACGGCACCGATTCCCCGGAGTCCAGGTCGGTGGCCACCAAGACGAGTCGTTTGGTCAGGCTGCGGAAATCATTGGTGCCTCCGCCTTTGGCAATCAGATCAGCCATCCACTCGTGCAACTCATCGCCGTTGAACAATCCAGTGGGTATGGCCGCACCGAGTCGTTCAATGCAACTGACCCAGGTGGCGTCATCTCTCAGGAAATAATCCGAAATCGCCGTGCTGAGCAAGCTTGGCACTTTGCGGGCACGGGTCCAGTACTCGCGCCACGCCGGGCGAAGCAGCACCGAAGGGTCGAATGCAAACTCTTCAGGTTCGCCTTCGATGAACAGGCGGTAAATTTGAGTCGGGGTGAGGTCGTGGGCAAGGCCTGTGGCCACAATGCCACCCGCCGAAACGCCCACATAGACATGCATGTCGTTGAGGTCGAGGCCATCGATGGATTCTGCCAGCGCGCACAGCGCACCTATTTCGTAAATGGCACCCAGTGGCCCGCCACCGGCCAAAGCCAATCCAATCCGGGGGCTTTCGGAGTTTTTAGTCATTGTGCGTAGAATCCAGGCGCGTGGTGGTCGGAGCGGACCCCAGCCAGCCGAGGGCCGGGGGGCCTGCATGGAAGAGGAGGGTTGCACCTGCCAAGGCAGGCGCATAAGCCGTCACTCGGCTGTTTTTTTGGCGCGGCTTGGCTTTTTTGCAGTGCTGGCCTTGCCCTCAGCCTTTTGGCCGGTCAGTTCTTGAACCGCTGCAGACAACTGCTCGATGCGCTCGGCCAATTGTTGAACGTCTTTGTTGGTGGGCACACCCAAGCGCCCCAGGGCGCGTGCAACACGCTCCTCAAACACCTGTTCCAGTTTGTCCCAGTGCTGGGTGGCCTTGCTGGAGACCGAGCCCGCCAGTTTGCTGACTTTGCCGGTGACTTCAACCACTTTTTGATCTGCAAATTTCACGGTACGCTCCTGGATCTCTTGGCCCTCTTTGACCAAATTCTCAAGCACTCTGTTGCTTTCTTCCTGCGCCTTGGTGATGGCACCCAAACCGGCAGACAAAAGCTGCTGTGCACTGTCCACGGCACCTTTGATGGGGTTTTCACCGCCCGCGCGCGAGGATTTGTTCTTTCCGGTCATGCTTGTCTCTCCTTGTGGAATTGGGCAGCGCACACTGCCTTTGTATTTTTGCCATATTCTATTAGTTTATCGAGGCCTCACTAGAGAAGGCACACTAAACCCCGTGCGTGTTTTCCCGTAAGCACCTTGCCGACCCGCATGGATTCAGCGCCTTGGCTGTTTGCGAATTTCCGGCCTGCGGTTATAGTAGCCATTGCAAAAAGCCAAAAGCGACAACAACACAGCACTGCGGAGAAGACATCCATGAATTATTTTGTAACCGGAGCGACCGGTTTTATTGGCAAGCGCTTGGTGAAACGCCTGATTGAACAAAAGCGAAAAGGCACCATTTATTTTTTGATTCGCGAGTCCAGCCAAGACAAAGTGCCAGACCTGCTTAAGTACTGGGGTGCCAAAAAAGGGCAATGCGTGCCTGTTGTGGGGGATCTCACCAAGCCCAAATTGGGGGTGGCATCTGCCGATGTGAAGTTGCTTAACAAGCAAGTGGCTCATTTTTTCCACCTGGCGGCCATCTATGATTTGGCCGCTGATGCGGAAAGTCAGGTTGAAACCAACATCAAGGGCACTGAAAATGCGGTGGACCTGGCCAACGCGATTGGCGCGGGCTGTTTCCAGCATGTGTCCTCCATTGCCGCTGCCGGGCTGTATGAGGGTGTGTTCCGCGAGGACATGTTTGAAGAAGCCGAAAATCTGGAGCATCCCTATTTCCGCACAAAGCACGACTCCGAGGGCATTGTGCGCAAAAAGGTGAAAGGTGCGTGGCGCGTGTATCGCCCCGGTTTTGTGGTGGGTGACTCCAAAACCGGCGAAATGGACAAGATTGACGGGCCATACTACTTGTTCAAGCTCATCCAGAAAATGCGCAAGCTCTTGCCATCCTGGGTGCCCACCATTGGCGTGGAGGGAGGACGGATCAACATTGTACCCGTGGACTTTGTTGTCAACGCCATGGATTACATTGCCCACAAAGACGGTTTGGACGGGCAGGCATTTCATCTTGTTGACCCCAAGCCACACCGCATCGGCGATGTGTTGAATATTTTTGCACGCGCAGCCCACGCCCCCAAAATGGAAATGCGGATCAATGCGGCCATGTTTGGCTTTATTCCCGGTGCAGTGAAAAAAGGCCTGATGAGCCTCACCCCGGTGCGTCGCATTCGCAACGCGGTGCTCAAAGACCTGGCCTTGCCAGAAGAGGTGTTTGGTTATATCAACTGGCCCACGCGCTACGATTGCCGCAGCACCCAGGCCGTGCTGGAGGGCAGTGGCGTGGCGTGCCCCAATCTTGAAGATTATGCATGGGTGATTTGGGATTACTGGGAGCGTCACCTGGACCCCGACCTGTTTGTGGATCGCAGCTTGAGCGGGCAAGTGGCAGGCAAGGTGGTGCTAATCACCGGGGGATCATCAGGCATCGGTTTGGCCACTGCTCAAAAAATGGCTGCTGCTGGGGCAATCACCATCATCTGTGGTCGGGATGAAGAAAAACTGCTGGAAGCCAAGGCCCTTGTGCGCTCGGAAGGAAATGAGCTGCACACCTACTCGGTGGACATCGCCGACATGGCCGACTGTGACCGCTTTGTGGCTCAGTTGCTGAAAGACTTTGGCCATGTGGATGTGCTGGTGAACAACGCAGGCCGGTCCATTCGCCGTGGCATCGAAAACAGATTTGACCGCTTCCACGACCTGGAGCGCACCATGCAACTGAACTATTTTGGCGCTTTGCGAGTGACTTACGGATTGTTGCCTAAAATGATGGAGCGTCGCAAAGGCCACGTGATCAACATTTCGTCGATTGGTGTGCTCACCAACGCACCGCGCTTTTCGGCCTATGTGGCCTCCAAAGGTGCGCTGGATGCCTGGACTCGATGTGCAGCCTCCGAGTTTGCAGACCTGAACATCCATTTCACCACCATCAACATGCCCTTGGTGCGTACACCCATGATTGCACCCACCAAGCTTTACAACAATGTGCCCACCCTCAACCCCGATCAGGCGGCCGACATGGTGGCACAGGCGGTGATCCATCGGCCAGTGCGCATTGCTACACGTTTGGGTATTTTGGGACAAGTGTTGCATGCGGTGGTGCCACGCCCGGCGCAAATCCTGATGAACACCTCGTTCCGCATGTTCCCGGATTCAGAATCTGCGGCCAAGGGCAAAAAGGGCTCGGGGCCTTCAGCAGAGCAGGTTGCCTTCACCACACTCATGCAGGGTATTCACTTCTAAGTCCGCTCAAGCGCGATTATCTGCCAATGGGTAGGCCTGCACATCTTCTGCAAGCCAGTTGAGAATCAGGTCTTCCGTGGTGGAATCAGAGATCAAGCCGACGTGCCCGCAACCGGGCACGGCGGTGTTTTTGCCAAACTCCAGTTTGCTGGATGCGGGCGGACACACAATGTTGTCTTGCGGGCTCCACAGGGACCAGATTTTTCGCTGAAATTCGCGGTCTGTGGGGTGTTCACGCAAGGACCTTAAAAAATAGCTTCCCCATGCCATCTGCTTGACATTTTTTCCCACGCCCAGGGTGGA
>DASUEC010000296.1:0-8845 GCA_036275255.1 Limnobacter sp.
AGCCTTGCAGCCTGCGCAGCTCCCACAACTGGTCGGACAGTTGGCGACCAATGTTCATCACCTTGTTGTGCTTGAAGGCGTCTTTGCCCAAAGATTGGCTGTGGATGTTTTTGCTGATGGCCTGGAATTGGTGTTTTTCAAGCAAGGTGATTTGCTTGGCATTGGGCTGGCGTATGCGCAGCATCACATCGGCGTGTTTACCAAATTGGTTTGGGCCTTTAAAGCCCACCGCCTTCAACTCCACCCCGTTGCCCAGTTTCACCGTGCGGGCCTTGCCACTGGCCAGCATGGCCTGCAACTCCTTCTTAAACTGGCTGGTGAATCGTGCTTTGGCCCGCGCCTCAATCAGATTGGCCAAGTTGCCCGGCAAGTTGGTGGGGCCAAACGATTGCATTAGCAAGGCGCTGGTGAGCGTGCCGTTTTCAACTGCCGCCACCACCCCGCTGGCTTGCTTGGCATCCAGGTGGGTGGTCATCAACATCACGCCCGCCACCGGGTCTTGCTCCATCACCTCGGGCACCAAGGCCAGGCTCACCTTCAGGTCTGGCTCAAAGTGGCCAAGGAAGTCCATCTCCTGATGCAGGTAAAGTGGGGCAGAGCCATCGTGGCTGTTGACTGCCCTGGTAAAAGCCAATTGCAGGGATTGCGCCTTGCGCCGCAAGTGGTCTTCGTGAAAAGTGCTGGCGGGGGAATTCATGCCGGGGAGCCGAAGAAAAACGAGCAGCCCGCAGTATGAGCGAAACGGTTGGCGGGGTAGAAATGAGCCGATGGGTCAGGCTGGGGAGGGGGATGTTAAGCGAGGGTGAAGATTTATTTTTGAAGGACGGGTGGGGCAGGTCACCGGTCTGAGTGGCTGTTGGATCTGAGGGCTGAAATTTCTGATTTATTGGCGGAAAATGAATTCAAGCCGACATGACGCTGACCCTCAGAATCCAGTTCCAAGCTCAACATTTGGTGGCGAATAACCAGGGTTTATTTTTCATCCAGTTCATGCGATGCTTTGTAAATGTTTGAAATGGTTAAGTTAAAGAGATCACCCGCCATGTTCGGATAAATGGGTATCGCCGGTATTGTTCGATAAATCAAGTTAGGCATTTTTTGGAACTTCATAGCATGAGCAACCACTATTCATTCATCGGGGGCAGCAGAGGCCCGTGGCGTGTGACAAGCTGCGAGGCAGTCATAGGAGCGCCTCTCGAAGCAGTGCAGAGAGTAAACGTGGTCAACGCACCCTTTTCCGATCTGGCAGAGCCTGGCAGTTGGGTGCTACAAGGCTTCACAAGTAATGTGCGTTATGCCGAAAGGTACGAGATCAATCAACTCCGCGCAAAGCAAGAGGGTTTAAACCGTCCTGCTTCGCTGTGCGCCGCACTCATCCCAATCAGAAAAACCTCTGAGTGGTGGGCCATGTCACAAGACGAGCGGCGGGCAATTTTTGAGGCGCAGTCGCATCACACAGAGATCGGGCTAGGATACCTCCCGGAGATTGCAAGGCAGCTCCATCATTCCCGTGACCTCGACGAGCCTTTCGATTTCTTGACTTGGTTCGAGTTTGCACCTGAGCATACAGCGAAATTTAACAACCTTGTGGCGCAACTTCGCGCATCGAAGGAATGGGAGTATGTTGAGCGCGAGGTAGATATCCGACTTATAAAAAATGCCTAACAACGCGCTCCATCGGGACGCCTGCGGCGTCGCTGCGCTCCTTCGCAGGTGCCCTCGTTCGTTACACTCACTCGGCGCCCCTGAGCGCGGGCGTTATGCCCCAGGGTAGCGGTAGCGGACGCTGAAGAAGTTTTTTCAATGGATCGGGCTATTCGAAAGCAACCTATCTGCCGCGGAGTGGGCTTGGCGCCTTGTCACGCTCACAGTCGTCGCTGGAGGAGGAACGACTGCAGGGCTTCTCGCTCGCGGAACGGAGCTCTTTCGTAGCGCTGGTCCGATTGGTTGGTTCGCCATCGGAACCGTGTCAGCCGTCCTCGTTGCAACCATTTTCCTTCTCGGGAACCTCGGGCGTCGTCAGTCGGCGGAAGCGGCCTACATGCAGGCCTTGGCGCAACCAAGGGGTAAAATCAACCCGCTCGCTGAGAGCTTTTCTGATCAAGTTATCTATCTGCCGGACCTATACCTGCCACGGCGCCAGGTTCACTCGAACAAACAGTTCAAACGCTGCAAATTGGTTGGTCCCGGCGCGATTGCGATGCTCGGCGGTACTTACATCAGCACGGCTTTTAACGAGGCTGGGAGTCCAATCGTACTGCCAGATAACACACTTCTTACCGGCGTCCTCGTACTAGAAAACTGCACGGTCGAACATTGCGAATTCATCGGAATTACGCTTCTCGTAAACAAACCTGCAGGCGAAGCCTTTAAGAAGATGGGCGCGCCAGTTGTAGGAATGTGAGCGGGGGCACAACCCCTCCATCGAGTGGACGCCTAACGGCGCCGCTCATGTCAAACGTTAGGTGTCAGAACACGTGTCAATCAGCGTCCGTCTCAAGTTCTGGTTCTTTGACCACTATTGGTGGCTGTTGGTCGTCGCGATTGCTGGCACGGTTGCTACGGTGGTAGGTGCTCTGCTCTCAGTTGCCTATTTCCTGCAGAAGCAGAAGCTCGATGAGCTGCGATTGTTCAGAGAGATTTTCAAAGAGTGCAACGCTAGGTACAACGACATGAATGATGCCTTAGCCAAGATAGCTCAAAAGCCGCCTGGCGCCCTCACAAAGTCAGACCGAGCAAAGGTCATCGACTACCTCAATCTGTGCGGAGAGGAGTATCTGTACTTCAAACGCGGGTACATCGAGCCAAGTGTTTGGCAGGCATGGCACAACGGAATGAAGGTTGTCGTTTCCGCACCGGCGATCGCCGAAGTTTGGGAAAGCGAAAAGAGCACAAGCTCGTACTATGAGCTCCCACTCTAGAGCTTCACTAACGCCTAAGCCTTCGCACGAATCAATTCCCCCTGCATCGCAAATACGCTACGCATGATTAGATCAAGGATCAAAAAATGGAACAGTTAAAACGCAAACCGGCAAGGGGATAGCGGCCACAGCGGATTATTTTGCCGAATTGATGAGCGGAAAAAAATACCAGTTCGGTGGTAAGTCAATGGCTGGGTTTGACTGCTCGGGATATGTCGCGCATGTGTTTAACCATTTGTTTCCTGACCAGGGCCCCAGGTTTAATATGAATGTCGCTGGCTACATAACTAGCCCGCTTTCTGAGGATGTTGAAACGCCTCAAATTGGAGATTTGATTATTTTTCCAAAAACAGAAAAGTATGTGAATCACATTGGAATAGTGGAGAGCGCTCACGGTTGGGTCGGGTCACAATCCTCAACTGGTGTTGCTTTTGTGTTTTTTAATAATTCTTTTTGGTCCAAAAGGACTCATAAATTCAGACGTTACAAACATGTTTCCACCAATGCCATTCAAGCGGGTGTATGTGGGCCCAAGGTGAACTGTGAATAACCTAAAAAATGCAATTTGCCTAGCCTTAACAATCACACTGTTGGCTTGTACAAGCGCGGACTCAAAATCAGCCATTCAAGGCGACTGGGTAATAAAAACATATCGTTGCGCATTTGGATGTGTCGATGTCACTGAACAGTTTTTCAAGCCTTATGTGGGAAAAACAATTCCGCTGTCTGGTGGAGTTCTCGATGATCCGTATTTCGGAGCATGCCTACCCGAAGATCTAATTGTGATTCTCAAAGAAGTTCCCACCAACTCGCTTCTCATGGAGCGAAGTGAACAACTTCCAGAGGGTATGCGCTTTACACGCGAAAATACTGGGATCAACAACAACACGGTGAAAGCTGGTCAATTGGCATGCAAAGACACCAAGCTTGGTAACAGGACCATCCTATCCATATTATCGGCAACCCCCGAGCAAATCATTGCACTCGAAGAAGATGGGCTATTGCTCGTACTTGAACCCGTGGCCGCGAGATAGAGCGGGCTCCGGAAAATCGGACAGGTGGATAAAAGATGATAGCTCTGCTTTTTGGGCCAACAATGTTGGTCAAAGAAGGAGAAATCATGAGTCGCAGGCCGCGCAGAAACCACTCGCCAGACTTTAAAGTCAAAGTGGCCTTAGACCGCAGTTCGATGTGAGCAAACAGGCCAAGATTCTTTGCATGGCCAGATCGATAGCTTATTACAAGCCTGTGCCAATCTCTGAAGACGATCTTTCGCTGATGGCTGCGATGGATCGAATCCATTTGGACCGTCCGCATGCTGGCAGCAGGCTGATGAGGGACTTGTGAGCCCGGGCCATTGAAGATTTATTCCAGAACGGAATGGGGAGCATTTTAGGGGGTGGTTGCCAAGTCCGCCAAAGCGAAAGATTCAAGTCAACGCAATGTTAAACACGTTTTTTCCACAAGGAGAACGCCATGACTGTTGATTTGCTCATTCGGGATGGCAACCCGCACTGGTATTTAAGCCCCGACATTTGGGTGGTGCCCGGTGGTGACCCTGCAGGCGCCCCAGGCAGCCCCGTGGCGGGTCAGCCTGCTTATCTGTGGGCCAGGGTGGCCAACAGCGGCAGCAGCCCCGCCAATGGAGTGCGCATCGATTTTTATTGGGCCAACCCAGCCCTGCAGGTCACGCGCAGCAACGCCACCCTGGTGGGCTCTGCATTTGCAGATGTGCCCGCTGGTGGGCAGCAAGACGCCCTCTGCCTTATTCCATGGGTGCCCGTGATTGTGAATGACGGGCACGAGTGCCTGGTGGCAGTGGCCAATCACCCCGCGCATGCCTTGCCCAATCCCTTGCCCGATGCATTTGACCCGCCAATTCATCCGCAGGTGGCACAAAAAAACCTCACCGTGTTGCACGCCACCGCCATGCGCGCGTTCATGCTTGCGCTCACCGTGTCGGCTTTGCCCCGTCTGGACAAGGTGGTCACGGTCAGTGCCGAGTTGGGTGACAGTCTTGACGACGCAACGCTTCTAAGCCTCGGGCTGAGGGGCTTCAAGCCGGCACGCAAAGCCGCTGTGGAAGTGGGTTTGTCTGAAAAGCAGCGCGCGGTCTGCGACAAAGACCACATTGGCGAAAGCGAATTGCGAATGCACATTGCCAAGGGCTCGCACGCCGGCCTGCACGTGGCCATTCGTGCAAAAAGCCTCGCGGCCAAAGAGTACCAATTCATCCACATTGTTGAGCGCGCCGGTGATCAGATTCTCGGTGGACTCGGTTTTGTCGTTGTGGGCAGTACACCCAACTCTAAGGAGGCCAACTGATGAGCGCCACGCCCTTGCAAGTTCTTACCCGGCCCTTTGCCATTGAGCCAGTCACCAACATGATGTTGCCCGACGGCATTTTTGACAACGCACTCTACAACCTGCGCATTGCATGCCACTACACCAACATGTCGGGTGCCCCACTCAACAACGTCACCATTTATCTTGAAAGTGTGGGCGACCCAGGCATTGTGCCAGTTGCAAAAACATTTCATTTTGCAACCATCCCGGCAGGAGCCGCAGTGTTGGTGATGTGGGATGCAAACTTTCAAAATGCGACGCCCGGCAAACGGCTCGTCAGTTTTGTGGCCAAGGCCGATGGCTTTGATTCACGCCGCAGCATTCAAACCATTTTTGTGTCACAAACCCGGTTTGATGCAGCCAGCAACGCCTACACCTGCACCATTGAAGAGGGTGTGCTCACCATGTCCAACATCAGCGCCATCGTTCAAAACCCCAAGTGGGGAAAAAACCGCGATGGCCGCTGCGAATGCCCACCCGAATCCGGGCCATGGATACCCACGGGTGTCACCCTCGCGTGGGCACCCAACCCCGCGTACAGCGGTCAGCATGGTGATCTGCCATTCTCCGACCCCTGGTGGAAAGTGCTCGCCATCATCGTGGCCGTGATTGCCGCCATTGTGGCCGTGGTGGCTGCAGCATTGGGCGCGGGCACTGCATCCTTTGGCGTGAGTGGCACCTTTGACGAAACCGAACCCTCCATCGACTGCTGCACACCCGATGTAGACGCCGGGCCAGAGAAAGAATTTACCATTGCCGGTGTGGCATCGGCGGTGGCCACGGTGGCTGCTGCTGTTGCATTGTCAGACGAGGCCGATCCATTCTGGCGGGGGCAGGGCAACACGCACCCCTCACCCGATGAGCTGACCATCGGCGAGAAGGTGGTCGCCAAATGGAGCCTGCCCGATCCCCCCAACGCCGGCAAAGCCTACACAGCCGATGTGGAGTGGACCTACACTCGCTTCACCACCGGCAAAACCTATGAGTACTCCGTCCGCGAGACTCAAAGCAACATCCATGTCTCAGAGGGCGTGGAGCTGGAGGTGCCCACCCATGTGCACCTGGGTGAGCCCTTGTGGGTGCGTGCAAAATTCCGCCGAACCGGGGACAAGTATTTCACTGGCACAGAGCTTTATGCCTTTGCCCTGCTGCGTTCCCCGGGCGGCTTGTACTTTGTGGTGCCACTGACCGACGATGGCCTGGGTTACGACCCTGGGGCCAACGATGCAGTGTATGCTGGTGTGCTAGACATCAAACAGGCCATGCGCAAGTTGTGGCGTTACAAGCTGGATGGCCGTGGCCTGTGGCGTGTGTATGCCTTTGCCCAAGACGTAAACCTGACTAGGCCAGGCACACCGCCAGAAATTGCAGCGCAACACATTGGTGGTTTTTTTGTAACCAGCGCGGTGTCCATCACCTTTGACCCAACCCTGCCTTGCCCACTCAATGCGCAGGCATCCATCACGGTGGTGTAAGGCGTGGAGGCGCATGTGCGCCTCTGCACTCACTTGGTTGGTTTGGTGCCAGGCGATGCCGGAATGATGCCCAACAGTTCCACTTCAAAGTTCAGTGTTGATCCACCAGCAATGCTGGGCGTTCCCCGCTCCCCGTAAGCCAATTGTGCGGGGCAAACCAAACGGGTTTTGCCGCCAACCTTCATGGTTTGCACGCCTTCTGTCCAGCAGGGAATGACCGCATTCAGTGGAAACTCAGCTGGCTCCGCCCGCTTGTATGAGCTGTCAAACTCCTTGCCATCAATCAGCGTGCCTCGGTAATGAACCCGAACCACATCGCTCGCGGTGGGGCGCGCGCCTTTGCCCTCCTTAAGTGGTACATAAACCAGGCCTGAAGCTGTTTTAACAGCGCCTTTCTGTTTGGCAGCACTGCTTAAAAAGACCTCACCAAGCGCTGCATTTTTCGCCGCCTGTGCACTTTGTCTGCTCTGCACGAGGGTTTGAATTTTGGGCCCATACACTTCCAGTGACACGGCGGGCTTACCGAGTGCGCCATCTTCAAGACCGGCGGTGAGCAGCTTCAGCTCGGCAGGGCTGAAGTTAAAAGATGCAACTGAACGCGCAATTTGAACACCCAGCGCGTAAATTGTTTTTTCATCTTCGCTGGCCGGTGCTTTGGTGTTGGCTTGCGCAAACGAATTGGCTGCAAAAACCAGCGAACAAAGCGCAAACGCCATTGGCCTCGTCAAGGCCAGGCCACCTTGAACAGGTGCTTTGTTCAAGAACGGGCTACATGGTGTGGTGGATGCAATCACAGCGGCTACTCCAGCATTGAAATGGGTTGGTGGGGGGGCAATCCAAGTATGCACCTTGCAACCCCCACTGCATGCGCATCCGTGCAAATTGCATCAAGATTCAAGGCCTTTCAGGTAACGCTCATAAGCCTCAACATGCTGGTTAAACAGGCGCAGGTTGAGCTTGCGGATGGGCGTGGGCAGGTGGTACTTCACGTAGTCATGGCGCCATTTCAGGCGGAGGTCAAAATCGTAAACCTGTAGGGGGCCTTTGCCCAGCGAGCGTTCGATTTGAATAAGACGAATCGCCTCTCCAATTGAGACTGCAAAATAAGTGTAGAGAATCAATGTGATTGTCATACAGGCGATCCGGAGCGTTAATTCTTGTCCCGCGCCCTCAACGCCCTGGAGGACCAATTCAATTACAGGGAGAATAAAAATGAAGCCAATCCCTCCAAACGTGAGGAGTAACGGTGTGAATCGACTGATGCCCTGCGGTGAAAAATATGCGTGCTTAGTCAGGTCTACATCTGCCGAGATCCATGTGACAGATTCTGGTGCTTTATTTTTAAAGCCTGGGGTTTTTCTTTTCGCATTCAAGTAGCCAATCGTGATTCCAAAAAAAAGTACCAAAGACGAGAACAGGGAATTTATGGCTGAGATCTGGTCACGAGGTAAAACTGGCCTGTAGAGGTAAATCACCATGTCTACGAAAAAGCAGAATGGGATGTAGCAAGCCACGCCAAGTATGGCTTGAGTGATGAATACGCCGACAGGCAAAGTGGATTTGAAAAAGTAGAAATAATTCCAAACAAGGTAAGTGCCATACACCACCGGAAAGATCAGCCCCAGATGGGTCCATGCGACATGCATGCCAACGTGAAGTGGAAATGCCAGGGTTATCCACAGCATCAGAGATGCAAGCATTGAAGAAAAGAAGAAGTCGTTGAACATAACGCGACTTGTGAACATGCTTATTGCCCCACATCCAACAAGGATTTGGTATGGCTGGCTACTTTTTGGTCGAGCTTAAAATGGTTGTATACCACCCCAAGCGCAACGGCACCTGCCAGCCCGATAAAAACCAGCGGTGCACCCGCAACAAGGCCTGGTGTTAGAAGAGTGGCTATTTTTATGGTGAGATATCCTCCGGCTACAGAGGCCAAATTGCCGGTTTGGTTCTTCGCGCTGTCCACCGCAAACTGTTTGAAGTTGAACTTTTGATCCAGCGTGGCGTGGTGGTTGTAGTTGTTCCAGATGTCTTGGCCAAGGGTTGGTGCAAATGCAAGCACCCCACCCACCTTGACCGAGCCCAGCCAGGGAGAGCCTT
>DASUEC010000297.1:0-3118 GCA_036275255.1 Limnobacter sp.
TTTTGCTGAAAAGATCGCATCATTTGCGCTTCACCTTTATCCGAGTTTCTCGTTCAAGATGTGGGGTTCGGACTCGACCGCAGCTATCGCTTTCGGACCGAATCCACACACACGTGGGTTAAACCGCACTCCCCGTCTGGCCTCAGGACTCCTGCCCACAGCCAGATAGCAAAAAGCAGCTTTGAGCTGCTTTAAGAGTCAGGTGCAAAGCATAGCAGATTAGAGGCCTCACCCTAAACTCCATTTTGAAGCAAGCCCGAATTTGTGGTTTTCAGGGTACGGGCCAGTGGAGACAGAACCCACCAAAATGGGCAGTTTTCACTCGGTATGGGGATGGGAGCACTCGCACCGCCCTCTAGCATTGAGCAGTATCCAATGGAGGGTAAATCATGCAGCGCGTCAAATACAGGGGCATTGAAGTACCAGTGCACCACGTACAGCTACTGAAGTGCATAGACTCGGTCAACGAATTGATCGACGACATGAAGGATTTGCAAAGCAGTTGGGACAATCTCAGCCTGCTGGGCGAGCTGACGCGCGTGGGTACAGAAATCTCCGGAACACGCCAAAACTTCAAGGCACTTTCTGAAAACCTGAGCAACAGCCTGATTGAACAATCGATTTCTGACGCAGCGCAACAACTGGAGTGCAAGGCACAAAATGCCATCGACATTCTGGTGCGCAACCTGTTTGAGCGGACAGCAGACATTGGATTCTTGTGCACAGACCTGTTGCTTGGTGAAGCCTGCCAAAACAGCGAAGCTGGCAACATTCTGCCCCGAATGCAAAGCTACATTGCAAAGTACTCGGTCTACCGCAACATGGTGTTGATCTCTGCCGACGGCCAGGTGGTATGCGATCTGCTCGGGCTGTACAGCCCCAAAGACAGTGCGCGCTGGCTGATTGATGCCGTGGCGCGAAGCCAGTGTCCGTATGTGGAACGGCATGGGCCGCTGCTTGACCATGGGGACAGCTTGTGCGACCTCGTGTACGCCTGGAAGGTGCAAATACAAGGCAGCGTTGCTGGGTACATTGCACTCCAGTTCAACCTCGAACACGAGAGCACAACCCTGTTCTCCAAGGTGCTGGGTCAGAAGCAAGGGGACTTGAAAGCCCACGACATGAGCTGGACGGTGTGTGGAATTGCCGATGCCAATATGCGTGTTTTGGTGTCCAGCGACGAGCATCACATTGCGCCGGGGATGCAGCTTCAACTGATTGGCGACGGGCAATGGCGAATCGCCCGGATTGGAGCGACGGCTTACATGGCCTGCGTTCGCCCGACACGCGGCTATCAGGGTTATATGGGGCCAGGCTGGTTGGGATTTGCACTGGTGCCAATCCATCAAGCCTTTGTGCAACAGGGTCCAAAAGCTTCAGACGATCCATCCCGCCAGATCGAGGTGAGGGAGGGCTTGATCAAGCGCGAGATTCAACAGTACCGTGAACAGGCCGAGCACATCCAGATGCAATTGAATCGAAGTGTCTGGAACGGAAACATCAGCCAGCGCAAAAGCGACCAAGCGCTGGGGGAATCATTCAGCAAAACCCTTTTGTGGGAGATAAGCCGCGCTGGCGAGCGAACCAAGCAGCTGTTTGAGCGTGCATTGCATGATTTGATGATGCGGGCCATCGATCGTCTTCAGGTTGAACAGGAGGCCTGCGCCATGTTGGCCATGGATTTGATGGACCGCAATTTGTATGAGCGTGCCAACGATTGCCGCTGGTGGGCGGACAATCCGCTGCTGCTTGAATGCCTGAACAATCCTGGGGACCCCGTTCTGCTGGCCAAAGCAGAAGCATGCCTGAAGCACATCAACAGCCTCTACACCGTCTACACCAATGTGCTGCTTTTTGATGCACAGGGCAACGTGGTGTGCAGCAGCAACCCACACACCTTGACCGGGGCATTGGTCACCCCGTGGCTCCAAAAAACCATGCGGCAAACACAGGCCCAGCAGTATGTGGTTTCTCCATTTGAAAACACCCCCCTTTACGATGACAGGCCGACGTATATTTATTGCGCACCCGTGCTGAGCAGAAGCCTGGGCTCAGGCAGAGCCCAGGGTGCAGTGGCGGTGGTGTTTGACAGCGAGCCTCAATTTGACGCCATTCTTCAAGAGTCCATGGCTGGTCATCAACACCATGCGATGGCTTACATTGTGGATGAGCAAGGCCAGGTGGTGTCATCCACCTCTGACCGCTTTGTGGTTGACAATCGCCTTCAAATCACACTCAACCGCCCGAGCCCTTTTGTAAAACAAAGCCATTGGCACCAAATGCTCGAACTGGAGGGCAAGCTGTATGCGGTGGGTTGCTGCAATTCGGGCAGTTATCGGGAATATAAAAGCGAGCAAGACTGCTACCAAAACAACCTGACTTGCATTTATCTGGTCCAAATCGGGCAAATGACCGCCCCCACTCAGAACAAGCCCCTGTGTTTTGAACATTTGCGCAATGTTCGACAGCGAAGCCACAGCAGCCTGGAGGTCGCCACCTTCCGGGTCGGCACGCAATGGTATGGCATTGATTCAGAGGAGGTGCAGGAATCCTTTTTGGCCAAGCACTTGGCCACCATGCCCAACGCCAGTGCCTGTGTCATGGGAAGCACCTTGCACAGGGGCAAGGCTGTCACTGTAATCGACCTTGAATTTGTTATGGATGAGTGCAAATACCCCAGCGACACGCATCGCAAAGACACCGAGGTCACACAGCTTGTTCTTCTTAAAGACCATGCGGATGGTCCAGTGATCGCCCTCGTGGTGGATGAACTGGGAGAAATTCCAAATGTGCCTGTGGACGAAATACGGCCAACAGAGCAACTCATGGGGAACAATCCCTTGATTGCAGGCCTGATCAAAACGCCTGACAACTTGCTGCTGCTTCTGGAGCC
The DNA here is from genome assembly GCA_036275255.1 of Limnobacter sp. Lineage (GTDB taxonomy): Bacteria > Pseudomonadota > Gammaproteobacteria > Burkholderiales > Burkholderiaceae_B > Limnobacter. The sequence continues at coordinate 2,894 of DASUEC010000297.1, forward strand.
GAGCAAGATTTTGAGCCATTTTCGGGTCAAAGAAAAAGGCCTCTTCAATGAAGAGGCCTTCGGCATGCAATTTTAGACCGACAGCGATCAGCGATCGCCGATGGGCTTCACATCCCGGTGGGCAGCGCCGTTGAAAAGCTGCCTTGGACGGCCGATCTTGTATTCAGGGTTGGCAATCATCTCATTGAGCTGAGCAATCCAGCCCACCGTGCGGGCCAGCGCAAA
>DASUEC010000298.1:0-6709 GCA_036275255.1 Limnobacter sp.
CATCCAAGCCTTACTCCAGTGTGTTGGACAAAAAGCCAAAACGCCTGAAAATCGCCTTTTCGCTGGACCCTTTGCTCGGCGAAACACTGCACAACGATTGCAGACAAGGTGTGCTGCAAACAGTGAAATTGCTCGAGGAACTCGGCCATGTGTGCGAGGAAGTCCGCCCCCCTGTGGCCAGAGAGGACTTTATTTACGCATATTCCGTGTTGGTCTGCGCTGAAATGGCGGCCACGTTGGCTGAAGGCGAACGCGTTCTGGGTCGCGCTGGAAAGTCGTCCGACTTTGAAACCCGAACTTGGGCACTCATGAAGCTTGGTCGAAGTTTTCATGGGGGCGATGTGGCGCAGGCAGTCTGGTTCATGAACATGTTTACGCGGCAGTGGTTGAGCTTCTTTGAGCCCTATGACGCATTGCTCACGAGCACATTGGGTGATTTGCCCATTGCAGTGGGTGGTTTGAGACCCAGCCCCAGAGAACTTTTTGAGCTGAAGGCGCTGAGCCACCTGCCGATCGGCCCGATTGCCAAGCAAAAGGATTTTGTCATCAAGAGCGCTCGACGCGTATTCAATTACTGCTCGCAGACCATGCCTGCCAATGTCACCGGGCAACCGTCCATGAGTGTGCCGCTTCACTGGAACGCGCAGAACATTCCTGTAGGCATGATGTTCACAGGCCGTTTCGGCGAGGAGGATGTGTTGTTCAGCCTGGCTGCTCAACTTGAACAGGCCAGGCCGTGGGCAACCAAAAGACCACCAGTTTACGCAGCCTGATGCGCCACTTTTTGTTTTAGCCGAAGCGATGCAGTGCGGCTGCGATGGTTCGCATGGAGTCCACGATGCCTGACTCGATGGCGTCGCGGTGTGATGCACTTGCTGACTTTGCGGCACCAAGCAATTCTGCCTGTGCCGTGTGTGCAAAGGTGCGAAGCGGGTTGGTCTGAACAGAATGGTGCATGGCTGTGTTTTGCCCCTTGATGAGGTTGATCATGTCACGGGTGCGTTCGTACTCGGTCTTGACCTTGTCGAACAACGGCTGGCTGCCAGGGTTTAGATTCGCATACCGCTGAGCGGAGACCATGTCTGCTTTGTTCATGGCAGTTTCGGCGCGATCAATCAGGTTCTTGAAAAAGGGCCATTCTTTGTACATCCCTTGTAACTCGTTGATCTTCGCGGTGGCCTGGCCTGGGGCATCGTTGATGTGTTGTTCAATGCCGCTGCCCAAACCAAAATAGGCGGGCGCCATGGAGCCTGACTGATACCACGCAGCAACATATGGAATTGCACGGAGCTTGGCGAGAAATGCAGGGCCTTGCAGATTGGCAATGCGCGAAGCGGGCCTGCTGCCCGCATTGGTCAGGCCAACAAACGGAAGGGGTGTGGTTTGTTGCAGAAAGCTCGCCAAACCCGGGTCTTGGTACAAAGTCTGATAGGCAGCATCTGCACGCGTCGAGATGGACTCCATGCTCGACCCATACTTGGCAATGTAGCCATCTGGGCCTCGGGCATTGGTTTGCAGCGTGCTACTGATCAGCTCGCTGATGTTGCTGTCAGATAGTGCACGATTGCCGAATTTTTTAAAAACTTCCTCGCCTTGCTCTGTCTGGGTGTAGCCGGCGTCCAGAGAGCCGCCATCCACGTGCGCAATCTCATCGGCGTAGTTGTCTCTGGACCCGCGTGCTTCAGTGCCCCCGCGCCCATGAAAAAAATGCAACTTCACGCCCCTGGGGTCTGCCACTTCCTTGAGTTCAGCGGGAATTTTGTGTCCTTCCCAGGCGGCCGATACAATCCCGTTGCCTCGCATGCTGTCGCTGTATCCCAGCATGACGCGTTGTACATTGCCAAGTTGTTGCAGGTGTGCGCGGTATTTCGGCACGTCTAGCAGGTTGGTCATCAACTGCCGGGCGTTTTTCATGTCTGGCACGGTTTCAATCAAGGGCACCACATTCATGCCCAAACTGGCCGAGTTGGTCAGCTTTGCATGTTTCAGAAGCACGCACACCTCGAGCATGTCACTCAAAGTCTCCGTGTTGGCAGTAATCACAGTGGGCAGTGCTCCCTCGCCAAATCGGTCGCGAAGCCCCTTGTAGCTGCCCAGAAACTCGATTTCCTTTTGAATCTCGGTGCTTGGTGCCTGAATATGCGCTGGAATTTTCAGGCCAGGGTCGTCATTAAGTATGCGCATCAACAAGGCCACCTTTTCATCTTCTGGCAGTTCTGCATAGGCCATTCCTGGTTTGGCCGCCTTAACCATGGCGTCCACGGTTTGTTGGTTCACCTCGCTATTCTGGCGAATGTGGGTGCTTACACCATGAAATCCAAATGTGTTGGCCCACAGGGCGAGTTGATCCAGTTTTTGCAACACCATGGCCTCGGCATCCGGGCTCAGCTTTTGCCAGTTCAGTTGGTTTTTGAGCTTGTGTACATGGTCAGCAAGTTCTTGGGGGTTGCGAAATCTTCCTTCGGTTTGAGCGTCGGGGGCCTGCGCCACCACATGCATACGCGTGGCTTGCAGTCTTGCTTTCAGCGACTTAAGATGCGGCAGGTTGCCTGCATCTTCAAACAGCCTGTGCAAGCAATGTGGGCGTTGATCCAGCTTTTGATCTGAAACCTTGTGCAGGTATTGATCAAATGCCAGGTCGCTCCATTGGGCCATCACCTCACCCAGCAGGGCAGGTGTGACCGTGGGATTGCCGTCGCGGTCGCCCGCGATCCAGTTGCCAGCTTCCAGCAAGGGCACGTCGGTGGGCATGTTGCTTTGCCTTGCTTCGTCCATCAGCACTTTGGCATTCTTTCGCATGGATTGAAGAATGTTCTTCACAGCAGGTTTTGCAGCTGTTGCTTCGGCCAGCACGGTTGGCTTTTCAATCCGGCGGCCAGCCTGCATCCACAGGTTGTCGGCAAAGGCGTGGGCCTCTTGCTCGCTTTCAAACCCGCTGCTCGGGTAACTCAGAAGTCGCTCATTGCTCTCCGGTCGATTGAGTTGTGTTGGGTGGCTTGTGACCACTGGACCCAACCGTGCGGCTCCCTTCAACATGCTCTGTAGCGCTTGGGATGAAGAGCCTGATTGCGCTCTCAGATCGGTCATGCTTTTTTTCAGCAGGGATTTGTCGGCACGCTGATGGACATTGGCGTGGCTTGCCACATGTTGATCGAGCATAAAACGGCATGTGAGATATTTGAAAACACACTCGGTGACTGCTGGTTCATTCTTGTATTGAGACACAAATGACTTGGCAAGGTCCACTGCCTGTTCATGGTCCATTTCATTGGATTGATCGAGCGCGTCGATCAGTTGTGCCACCCTGGCTTGTGCATGCAGTGGCACTTCTTGCAATGCAATGGATTTCAGGTGGGTTTGTGGGATTTTTGGGTTGCCCAGCAGGCCGGACGAGTCATTGGATTGCAGGCTTGAACTTCCGGAGTTGTATGCGGCTGTGGCCTGGTGGATGGCGGTGGGTAACATGGTGTTTGCTCCTTGATCGTTGTTATTGAATTGGAGCGGGGAGCATAGTCAATTGGGGTGGGTGTCACCTTTAATGGTGAATGGTCCGGGGGGTGATTAGACGCCATTGTGGCTGTCGTACTAATCTACGGAGATGATTTTGGTTGTCGTTGCGCCTTTGCCACCAATGCGCCTTTAATCGGCAACTGTGAGGAGCCAAACGCAGCAAAAAGTTCCAAGCCAAATTTTGCTGCGAGTGGCTTTGGGTTTATAGCGTGTCGTGAGGCACGCGCACCCATCCCTCCATCAACACGCGTGCGCTGCGGCTCATGATGGCTTTCTTCACCACCCATTGGCCATTTTCCTGCACAGCCTGTGCACCCACACGCAAAGTGCCACTGGGGTGGCCAAATCGAACGGCTTCCCGTTCGGTGCCGCCCTCATTCACACCACCGATTGTCAGGTTCACCAAAGTGCCGGGCACTGCGGCAGCCGTGCCAATGGCCACTGCTGCGGTGCCCATCATGGCGTGGTGCAGTTTGCCCATGCTCATGGCGCGCACCAGCAGGTCAATGCCCTGCGCCTCAACCACTTTGCCGCTGGAGCTTGTGTAGGTTTTGGGTGGCGCTACAAAGGCCACCTTGGGTGTGTGCTGGCGGGTGGCGGCCTCGTGCACCTGTTTGATCAAACCCATTTTTACCGCGCCGTGGGCACGAATGGTTTCGAACATGGCCAGTGCCTTCGGGTCGCTGTTGATGTCGTCCTGCAATTCAGTGCCCGTGTAACCGATGGCCTGTGCATTCACAAAAATGGTGGGAATACCGGCGTTGATCAGGGTGGCTTTGAGCGTGCCCACGCCGGGCACTTCAAGGTCATCGATCAGATTGCCGGTGGGGAACATGCTGCCGCCACCGTCGCCTTCACCTTCATCGGCCGGGTCCAGGAATTCCAGTTGCACCTCGGCGGCGGGGAAGGTGACCCCATCCAACTCGAAGTCGCCGGTTTCCTGAACCAGCCCGTCGTTGATGGGCACATGCGCAATGATGGTTTTGCCAATGTTGGCTTGCCAAATGCGCACCGTGCAGGTGCCATTTAGCGGCACACGCGCTGCGTCCACCAGCCCGCTGGCCACAGCAAACGAACCGACGGCTGAGGACAGGTTGCCGCAATTGCCGCTCCAGTCCACAAAGGCTTTGTCGATGCTCACTTGCCCAAACAGGTAGTCCACGTCGTGATCGGGCCTGCTGCTTTTGCTCAAAATCACGGTTTTGCTGGTAGACGATGTGGCACCGCCCATGCCGTCGATCTGCTTGCCATAGGGGTCTGGGCTGCCAATTACGCGCAACAGCAGTTTGTCACGCGCAGCACCCGGTTTCTGGCAGGCTTCGGGCAGGTCTTGCAGGCGGAAAAAAACGCCCTTGCTGGTGCCGCCACGCATGTAGGTGGCGGGTACTTTAAGTTGCTGGCTCATGCAGTGGCCCCTTCCAGAAAGTCTTGGGCAAAACGCTGCAGCACGCCGCCTGCTTCGTAGATGGACACTTCTTCGGCCGTGTCCAAACGGCAGGTCACGGGGAACTCCACGCGCTCGCCATTTTTGCGGGTCATGATCACGGTGAGTGTGCCGCGTGGTGTGCGCTCGCCCACCACCTCAAACACCTCGCTGCCTTCAATCGCATAGGTGTGGCGTGTTTCACCCGCCTTGAATTCCAGGGGTAGGGTACCCATGCCAATCAGGTTGGTGCGGTGAATGCGCTCAAAGCCTTCAGCAATAATCGCTTCAACACCCGCCAAGCGAACACCTTTGGCCGCCCAGTCGCGTGAAGATCCCTGGCCGTAGTCCGCACCCGCGATGATGATCAGCGGTTGTGCACGGTCCATGTAGGTTTCAATGGCTTCCCACATGCGGGTCACTTTGCCGTCGGGTTCAATGCGCGCCAGAGAACCTTTTTTCACCTTGCCGTCTGCATCGCGAACCATTTCATTCAGCAGGGTGGGGTTGGCAAATGTGGCGCGCTGCGCGGTCAGGTGATCACCGCGGTGGGTTGCGTAGCTGTTGAAGTCTTCTTCCGGCAGGCCCATTTTGTGCAGGTATTCACCGGCCGCGCTGTTCATCAAAATCGCGTTGGATGGGCTGAGGTGGTCAGTCGTGATGTTGTCACCCAGCACAGCCAATGGGCGCATGTTTTTCAGCGTGCGCGGGCGGGCTGCCAATGCACCCTGGCCTTCGGTGTCCCAATAGGGTGGGCGGCGAATGTAAGTGGACTGCGGGCGCCAGTCGTACAGCGGGCTTGGGGCTTTCTCCACGGCGCCCAGGTCGAACATGGGGATGTAGATTTGGCGGAATTGCTCGGGCTTCACGTGCTTGTTCACGATGGCGTCGATTTCCTCGTCGCTGGGCCACAGATCTTTCAGGCGAATCTCTTTGCCGCCATCCGGGCCATTGAGCACGCCAAACACATCCTGCTCAATGTCAAAACGAACCGTACCGGCAATGGCGTACGCCACCACCAGTGGCGGGCTGGCCAGGAAGGCTTGTTTGGCGTAGGGATGAATGCGGCCATCGAAGTTGCGGTTGCCGCTCAACACAGCCGTGGCGTACAAATCGCGGTCGATGATTTCCTGTTGAATTTTGGGGTCCAGTGCGCCGCTCATGCCGTTGCAGGTGGTGCATGCAAACGCCACGATGCCAAAGCCAAGCTTTTCCAACTCAGTCAGCAGGCCTGCTTCTTTCAGGTACAACTCAGCCACTTTGGAGCCCGGTGCAAACGAGCTTTTTACCCACGGTTTGCGAATCAGGCCCAGTTCGTTGGCTTTCTTGGCCAGCAGGCCAGCCGCCACCACGTTGCGGGGGTTGCTGGTGTTGGTGCAACTGGTAATGGCAGCAATAATCACCGCGCCATCGGGCATCAAGCCTTGTTGTTCTTCGGCCTTGGCCTTGTCCAGGTTCACCGCAATGCCACGCTTGGCCAACTCGGTGGTGGGCATGTGGGCGTGGGGGTTGGAAGGGCCAGCCATGCAGCGGGTCACTTTGCTCAAGTCAAACTTCAGCACACGCTCGTATTCGGCTTTGGCCATGCCATCGGCCCACAGGCCAGTGTGCTTGGCGTATTGCTCCACCAGCGCGACTTGCTCGGGTTCGCGGCCAGTCAGCTTCAGGTAGTCGATGGTTTGCTCATCGATGTAGAACATTGCAGCCGTGGCGCCGTATTCAGGCGTCATGTTGGAAATGGTCGCCCGGTCGCCAATGGTCAGGCTGCGTGCGCCT
>DASUEC010000299.1:0-12493 GCA_036275255.1 Limnobacter sp.
AAAATCTGTGAGGGTGGGCCCGCCCAGAGCGCGTGAAGCGAACATGGCAGGCGCAAGCGCAGTGTGCAACACACGTGCAGGGGTGGAGGCAAGCTCTGGCACCGATCGCTCATTGGCCTGCCACACGTGCCCGGTGTACAAGGCGGTGGGGCTGACGCGGGCGGCAGACATCCATTGACTGGCAATTTTTTTCAAGGCCGCCTCACAAAATGGCCTGCTCGCGCAGGGTTTCAAGGCTGATCACCTGCAAAGCCGACTCGTGGGTGCCCTCCAGGTAAACAGGCGGTGCAACACCGGCGTCGTGCGCTTCTTTCCAACGCATGGCACACAGGCACCAGCGATCGCCTGGCTTCAATCCTGCAAAGCGATACTCCGGTCTCGGGGTGATCAAATCATTGCCCATGCGCAGGGAAAATTCCAGAAACTCTTGTGTGACTTTTGCGCACACCACGTGGCGCCCCAGATCGTTGGGGCCAGTGCTGCAACAACCATCCCGAAAAAAACCAGTGAGTGGCGAATACGAGCATGCGAGCAAAGGCCCACCCAATACGTTTTTGTCTTGCTTGACCATCGCTTGGGTCATGTCAGCGCCCTCCAGGAACGGGAACAACCGCCATGGTAAGACGTGAGATGCAGGTGAGTCTGCCGGCATCATCCCGCAACTCGATGTTCCAGACTTGCGAGGTTTTGCCCGCATGCCACAGGGTGGCCGTGCCTGTCACAGTGCCACTGCGTACACCGCGCAGGTGGTTCGCATTCACCTCCTGACCAACGCAATAAAACTTGCTGTTGTCGACCATCAGATTGGCTGCAATGCTGCCCAGGGTTTCGGCCAGCACGACATTGGCGCCACCGTGAACCAGGCCAAAGGGCTGGAAAGTGCGGGTGTCTGCCGGCATCGTGCCACGCACGTAATCCGGGCCAATTTCGGTGATCTGTATGCCCATGGCATCACAGGCGGTGTTTTTACACATGGCATTGGTCAACTCCAGATTGGGTGAAGAAAACCAGATGGATGTTTTGTCGGTTTGCATGGCTTGATGTTGCTTTGATTGAAAGGTGCCAACCTATTGTAGTCACGCCATGGCATTCAATACGAGCGTTTGGTGAAATTTGATGACGCTGTTCATGAGATTGAGATCTGTGGTGGCCAGCAGATTTTCTGCATTGCGCTTCAGCACGCTCAAATCCCTCTCAAAGCCGTTGCCGGGTTGAGCAAGAGCAATCACATTACCGCTGCCACAGGGTGGCAAGATGAGGGCTTGACTGTCAAAGGCCTCTTGCAGTCGTCTTTTGCCGGGCTCTGTGTCTTTTTGGCGGCTCAGAATATTCACCGACAGGCAACCACCTGGCGCGAGGCGGGATTTTACGTTCAGATAAAACGGCACCGAGTTGAGGGGCCCCACCCTGGCCTTTTCATCGAAGCCATCCACCAACACCAGGTCAAACTGGCGCTGGGTGCTTGCCATGTAGTCAGCGCCACAGCCAATGTGCACATGAAAATTCGGGCTTTGCGCAGGCAACTTGAAATGCTGCTCGGCCACCGTCAGCACAGCCTGCGAAATTTCAACCACCGTGACCTGGCAGTTCGGGTAATGCTTGAGTAAAAATTTGGGCAATGCGCCCACACCCAAGCCAATGCAAAGGACCTTACGGGGCCAGTGCCGGTCTGCATTGAGCACCAGCGGCAGCAGCATTTCGCGGGTGTATTCAAGCTCCAGCGCATGAGGTTTTGAAATGCGCATGGCACCCTGCACCCAATCGGTCCCAAAATGCAGTTGGCGAACGCCCTTTTCTTCGCTGATTAAAATGTCCATGCGCGCAAGCATAGCCCATTTTTATGTGCTCCCTCACCTACACCAGCAAGGCCTGCCCCATGCGCAACCGGCTGCCCTCCTGAAGCCCAGGTGCCAGGCTCAATCGATTGGGCACCAGCAACACGACCGTGGAGCCGTGCTCAAACCAGCCAATCTCCTCGCCCTTGCGCATGGGTGTGTAAGTGCGCACCCGCTGCGGCCCGCGGTACTGGGGGTTAAACACCTGGCTGGTGCAATGCAGGCGGATGCCTGCCACCAAAATGGCGGCCACGGGCACCACGGCAAAGGGCTCGCCGCTGGCGGATTTGCAACTGAGCACTGCCCGCTCGTTTTTGCAAAACAAGCTTTGCACACGCTTGAGCGCCACCGGATTGACATTCCAGGTGTCGCCATGAATGTAATCCACCTGCTCGACCGTCCCGTCCATGGGGGCATGCATTCGGTGATACATGCTGGCTGTGATTCGAATGGTGAGGTAGCGGTGGCCCTGGAAGCGATAAGCCATGTCGGGGTCGACCAGCAGATCTTCCAGCGTGTATGGGAAGCCTTTGACCTGCATCAACACCCCATGGTCGATCAAGCCAGTGGCGCCCAGAATTCCATCGCAGGGGCTAACCACTTCGGCATGGCTGTTCACGGGGCGGACACCTGGCTTTAAGGTGCGCGTAAAGCAGGCGTGAATGGAGTGGAAAGACTGCGCCTGCGCCTCATGCAATTGCAGATCGGCAAACTGCCGCCACAGCCACAAGGCGGGCTGGGCGAACCAAGGGTGGCTGATTTTGCTCAACTTGCCCATCAGCCAAGAGGCATAAACACGTGGAATGCGGTTGGTGAGCAGAAAGTTGAGGTCTTCCTGCAAACGGGCGCGGGATACGGGGGCATTGGCTTTGAACAATTTAATCTGCCTGTCACTGAGACGGCGTACAAGGTAGCTGTTGAATTTGACAAGCGTGTGTATGAACATTGACAGCCTGACCCTGATTGCTGGTGCAAGCGCCAGCGCTTACATCGCACTGAAGCTTCACCGACGCCTGCAGCTGAGCCGGGCCAAGCACCCGGGCCTGTCTGGCCACGTGCGCATGGCCAAGCGGGTCTCCAAGCTGATTCCGTTTTACAGCCTGGAGGGCGATGCCTTGTTTGCCTGCGATGGCGCCGATGAGGCACTACAACACCAGCGCAAAGCGGCCTTTCATCGACTTGCCGGGGTGCTGCAATCCCGTTGCCCGAAAGGCCAAACCATGCTGGCCCAGGCTGTTGCCTGCATTTCGGATGCACAATTCACGCACAAATACCGGGTGCCTTTTCAGTTCCGCAACATGGTCAATGCCCATCTGCTGCCTGCGCTCTTCATGGAAAAAAGTGAAGGAGTCTCCCTGAAGGACGTGGACGGCAACCGCTACATGGATGTGACAGGGGCTTATGGCACCAACCTGCTGGGGCATGATGCCTACAAGGTTTTCATTGCCGATGCAGCGCAGGGCATGGCCGAGCTGGGGCCTGTGCTGGGCCCTTATCACCCGGTGGTGCTGGACAACTCGCGCCGTATTCTGGCGCTGGCCGGTCAAGATGAAATTTCTTACCACATGAGCGGCACCGAGGCCGTGATGCAGGCCGTTCGCCTGGCCCAATACCACACGGGCCGGGAGCGCATTGTGCGCTTTGCCGGTGCCTACCATGGCTGGTGGGGGGATGTTCAACCCGGCATTGGCAACCCGGTGAGCGCTGACCGCACACTCACCCTGCGGGAAATGAGCGCGCGCACACTGCGTGTGCTGGCCAGCCGCAAAGACATCGCCTGTGTATTGGTCAACCCGTTGCAGGCCTTGCACCCCAACACGAACGCGCCGGGAGATTCTGCCTTGGTGAGCAGCAAACGCAGTGCGGGCTACAACAAGGTGGCATATACAGAATGGCTTCAACAATTGCGCAGGGTGTGCACGGAGCGAGGCATCGTGCTGATTCTGGATGAGGTGTTTTTGGGGTTCCGCCTGGCCAAAGGCGGTGCACAGGATTACTTTGGTGTGCGCGCCGACATGGTGACCTACGGCAAAACCCTGGGCGGTGGCCTGCCTGTGGGCGTGCTGTGCGGCAAGGCCGAATTGATGCGCAGGTACCGGTTAAACAAACCGGCCGACATTTGCTTTGCGCGAGGCACGTTCAATTCGCACCCCTATGTGATGCACACCATGAACCAGTTCTTGAGGCACCTGGACCAGCCCGAAGCCGAGCGCATGTACCACCAGCTGGACGCGCACTGGGACGGGCGCGCAGCAAGGCTCAATGCCATGCTGGTGCAAGCGGGTTTGCCAGTGCAGGTGCGCAACATTGCTTCGGTGTGGACGATTGTGTACAACACGCCGTCGCGCTTCAACTGGATGTTTCAGTTTTACCTGCTGGAAGCCGGGGTGATGCTGAGTTGGGTGGGTTCGGGCCGCATGATTTTTAGCCACAACTTCAGCGACGCAGCGTTTGCAGAATTTTGTGACCGGTTTGTACAGGCTGCGCGGGCCATGCAGGCAGGCGGATGGTGGACCGCCCCACCCGCCTGCAGCAGCAACGCACAAATTCAGCGGCGCGTGCTCAAAGAAACCTGGCGCGCCTTCACATCGTCCATGGGATCAATCCACTGGCCTTTCAGCAAATAAAAAGGCGACTTGTAGTAAATCTTCACGTCATGAAACGGGTCGGTGATGATTTTCAATGCCCACACCAGCCCGGTTTCAATGTCGCGAATGAAAAACAGATGCACGGTGCGAAACACCAGCCCGGCAAAACCCAGCCACAGCCAGCTTTCACCCACGCTGCGCACAAAGCCTTGCATGTCAGCCCCAGTCGGTGGCAGCCCGAAGGTGGCCGGTGTGAACCAGATGAGCACCGGCAAAGCTCCCCAAATGGAGAGCAAAACAACCTTGCGACGCAGGTTGTAACCCACCTTGATGTCCTCTTTGTGTTCGTGTGTGGCCTCGTTCACATGGTCATAGGTTTTGGGTTCAAAAAAGAAATGGCCAATTTGTCGGCTTGTCATGGCCACCAGCCAGGCCACAAGCGCAGCAGCCACAGGGTCAATGAACAGCAACACATAGCCAAACAGGAAAGACAAGGCACTCAGCAGGTGCAGGCTTTGATTGATGCGGCTGTGGTGGTAGTAGCGGTGGTCATCCCAGCGCTGCTCATGCAGGGTATTGAGGATTTTTTTCATTCGGCAATGTAGGAGAGAGGGTTAAAAGCCCGGCTGCATCCATTGACGCAGCGGGTTCTAACTTTCCTTTATGCCAGTGCAGTGTTGCGGTTTTGTGATCGCCAGCAATCAGCGACCCAGCTCGCCGCGAGCGATCATTTCTTTCATGATCTCGGACGTACCCGCGTAAATGGTTTGCACCCGTGCATCCAGAAAGAAGCGCGAGATTGGGTATTCCTGGGTGTATCCATAGCCACCAAACAATTGCAGGCATTCGTGGGTCACCTTCACTTGCAGTTCTGTGGCGGTGAGCTTCAGGATGGAAGCCTCCTCGGTGGTCATCACGCCAGCCTTGCAGCGGGCGATGCACTGTTTCAAATACGCTTTGGTGAGTTCTATTTGTGCGCGAAGCTCGGCCATCTTGAAGCGGGTGTTCTGGAACTGGGACAGACTTTGTCCAAACGCCTTGCGCTGTGTCACGTAATCGCGGGTAAGCGCCATGGCCCCCTCGCATGCGCCAATGGCCTGCGTGGCCACACCAATGCGCTCGCGCGGCAGTTCCTGCATGAGGTAGGCAAACCCTTTGTTCTCTTCACCCAGCATGGCGCTTGCCGGTACGCGAAGATTGTCGAAAAACAGCTCGGCGGTGTCGCTGGAGTGCTGCCCGATTTTTTCAATGCCCTTGCCCTTTTTAAAGCCGGGCAGGCTTGTATCCACCAGAAACAGGCTCACGCCCTTGGCCCCTTTGCTGGGGTCGGTTTTGGCGGCCAACACCACCAGGCCTGCATGCAAGCCATTGGTGATGAATATTTTGGAGCCATTGATGATGTAATCATCACCATCCCGAACCGCATTCGTGCGCATGCCTGCCAGGTCGCTGCCAGCGCCGGGCTCGGTCATGCCGATGGCGCCGATGGCCTCTCCACTGGCGAGTTTGGGCAGCCATTGGGCCTTTTGTGCAGGGGTGCCGATGTTGTTCACATAGGGCATCACAATGTTGGCATGCACGTTGAAGCCCGTGCTCAATCCATGCAAACCCAGGCGGCAGGTTTCTTCCAGAATCATCAGGTTGACTTCAAACGGTGCGCCGGCCGCACCGAATTCCTCGGGCATGTCAGGGCCCAACATGCCTGCTGCACCCAGGGTGTTCCACACCTCACGCGGCATGTGCCCTTCACGCTCCCAACGGTCGTAATGAGGCAACACTTCTTTTTCGAGACAGCGTATGAGCATGTCTCGAAACAGTGTGATGTCCTCAGATTCTGGCGATTTGAATTGATCCATTCCACCCATGGCGCTTCTCCTGCTTACTTGGCCTGCATGCGGATGCCACCGTCCAAGCGGATGGTTTCAGCATTCAGGTAGTTGTTTTCAACAATGCTTACACACAGGCTTCCGTATTCAGCCGGTGCGCCAAAGCGCTTGGGGTTTTGCACCATGGCGATCAAGGGTGCCCGGTATTCTTCGGACACGCCTTGCATCATGGGCGTATCAAAAATACCAGGCGCAATGGTGTTGACGCGGATGCCATAGCGAGACAAATCACGCGCCATTGGCAAAGTCATGCCGACCACACCACCCTTGCTGGCGGAGTACGCCGCCTGCCCGGTTTGCCCATCAAAGGCGGCCACGCTGGCGGTGTGAATGATCACACCGCGTTGGCCGTCCGCATCGGCCTGGTTTTTGGCCATTTCTTCAGCAGCCAGGCGCGCAATGTTGAAGCTGCCGATCAGGTTGACCTGAATGGTTTTGGAGAAGGCTTCCAGCGGCAGGGCCTTGCTGTCGCGGTCCAGGGTTTTGCCAGCGGTGCCCACGCCTGCACAGTTCACGGCAATGTGCACAGCGCCAAAGGCCTTCACCGTGGCGGCCATGCCCGCTGCCGCGGACTCGGCATCGGCCACGTTCACTTTTTGGAAAATCACCTGCCCGGGATGTGCAGCAGCCACGGCCGCGCCGGCTTGTTCGTTCATGTCAAACACGGCGACCTTGGCACCACGGGCCCAAAAGGCCTCCACCGTGGCCAGGCCCAGCCCAGACGCACCACCTGTCACCACCGCAACAGCGTTTTGCAAATTCATGTCGAGTCTCCTTGTGAGTATGGAATGCTTGTATACCCATGAAGATAACCCAAATTACCGAAAACAGCGGGCGTCGAATGTATAAATTTGAACGAACGTTCGTTTTTTTATCGATCTCCTGTCGGCATGGGCAACAGCTCAATGCCTTCCAGTTCACGCGCACACACCTCCCGCATCACGTCCACAAAATCGAGTGTGTAGTGCTTGCGGGCCAGGCTGGCGGGCAAGGCGGCGTAGAGGGTGGACTTCAGGCCTTGTTTGCCCAAAGGCAGCTGCGCCACATACCCCTTGTCCACATAACTTTTCACCGCCCAGGCCGGCAAGGCGCTCAAACCGCGCTTGCTGGCCACCAACTGAAGCAAAGCCACAGTCAGCTCGCTGTTGCGCCGAGTGTAGGCCACACCAGCGGGTTTAAGAAAATGCTTCACGACATCCAGCATGTCGTCGGGCACCGGGTAACTGAGCAAGGTTTGCCCCTTGAAGTCCGAGGGGCGCAAATGGCTGCGCTGCGCCAAGCGTGAATCGACAGGCACCACACCCACCATGTCATAGCGAAAAAGCGGAAACACCACCACCCCTTCCTCAGCGGGGTCTTCAGACACAATCGCCAGCTCTGCATCGCCCTTGTGCAACAAGCCCACCGGGTCGGCATGGAAACCGGACACAATATCGAGTTCCACTTCGGGCCAGCGGGTGCGGTACACATCCATGGAAGGCATCAACCAGTCAAAACACGTGTGGCACTCCACCGCCACCCGCAAAGGCCCGCCAGCCCCCTGCCGAAGCTGCACAATTTCCAGCTCGGCCAAATCCACCTGGGCCAGCACCACGTCGGCCAACTGCAGAAGTCTTTGACCCAACGGACTGAAGCGGGTGCGCCCGCCACGCTTATACAACAGCTCTTCGCCGTACCAATCCTGCAGGGCCTTCACCTGGTGTGACACAGCGCTCTGAGTGATGAACAACACTTCGGCTGCACGGCTCACACTGCCCGTGCTTGCAATGGCCTGCAAAGTGCGCAGGTGACGCAACTCAAGAATACTTTTAGACATGAATATCTCTCATGTTTTTGTAGAGAATTATTCGTTTGAATAATATCGCACATGACGCCACCATGACACCTTATTGGTTCACTTTATTCGGCACAGGCAGACAACATGATCAAATCACACATCCTTGGATTTCCCAGAATCGGCGAACAACGCGAGCTTAAATTTGCCCTGGAGCGCCACTGGCACGGCGAAATGGATGAGGTGAGCCTGCACCAGACCGCCGCCGCACTGCGCACACGGCACTGGCAATTCCAGATTGACAGTGGGTTGGACTACATCACCGTGGGTGATTTTTCCTACTATGACCTGATGGCAGACCACATTCAGTTGCTGGGCTGCGAGCCGGAACGCTTTAAGACTCTGGAGAGCCCCAGTGAATTGCAAAACTACTTCACCATGGTGCGTGGCAAAGCCAGTGCCGGCTGCACGCATGCGGAAACCTTTGCGCTGGAAATGACCAAGTGGTTTGACACCAACTACCACTACATGGTGCCGGAGTTCACAGCACAAACCACGTTTACAGCCAAACCCGATCGGTTGCTGGCGCAAATCGACGAGGCACAGCGCCTGGGCCACCCAATGAAGGTCACCTTGATCGGCCCACTCACATTTTTGCACCTGGGCAAAAGCAAGCAATTCGGCTTTGAACCCTTGAACTTGCTGCCACGCCTGCTGGCAGCCTATGTGCAGGTGCTGCAAGCGGTGGCTGCAAAAGGGGTGCAATGGGTGCAAATCGATGAACCTGTTTTGGGCCTGGATTTGCCGGGTGCTTGGGTGGCCGCGTTGGAGAGCACCTATCTGCAACTCAAAAGCAGCAAACTGAAGATTATGCTGGCCACCTATTTTGCAAGCACTCAGGGGCACACCAGCATTGTGTGCAAATTGCCAGTGGATGGCCTGCATGTGGATTGTGTGCGCGCGCCCGAAGACCTGCCGCTGGTGCTGGACTGGTTGCCAAACTACAAGGTGCTTTCGCTGGGGTTGGTGGATGGGCGCAACATTTGGAAAACCGATCTGGACCATGCGTGGCGTTTCATCGACAGGGCATTTGACACGGGCAAGGGCGAGGTGTGGATTGCCCCAAGCTGCTCCCTGCTGCACAGCCCTTACCGCTTTGCCAACGACCACACCGTAAGGCCAGAGGTAAAACCCTGGCTGGCGGGTGCGCTGGAGCGGCTTGATGAGCTGCAATTGCTCAAAGCGAAGGCGCAAGCTCAACTTGCAGGCAGGTCGCTGGACGAGCCTGCGCAGTCGGCGTGGCGCACACACCAGGCCCATGTGCACAAGCGCACCAACAGCCCCTTGCTGAATAATCCAGTGGTGAAAGCCCGGCTGGCCGCGCTGCCTGCCAACGCAGACCAGCGGCAACAACCATTTGAGCAAAGGCAAGCCCTGCAACGCGCGCGGTTCAAGTTGCCTTTGCTGCCAACCACCACCATAGGCTCATTCCCGCAAACACCGCACATTCGCCAACTGCGGGCCAGGCTTAAAAAAGGAGAGATCACGACCGGGCAATACTGGGAGGACATCCATGCAGAAATTCGCCACGCCATTGCGTTTCAGCACCGCCTGGGGCTGGATGTGCTCGTGCATGGCGAGGCCGAGCGCAATGACATGGTGGAATACTTCGGCGAACAACTGGAGGGCTTTACATTCTCGGCCAATGGCTGGGTGCAGAGTTACGGCTCACGCTGTGTTAAACCCCCCATTTTGTTTGGCGATGTGAGCCGCCCCCACCCCATGACGGTGGATGTGGCACGCTTTGCCCAAGGGCTGAGCGGCAAGCAGGTCAAAGGCATGCTCACCGGGCCAGTGACCATGTTGCAATGGAGCTTTGTGCGCAACGACCAGCCCCGAGAGACCACCGCCTTGCAAATTGCCCTGGCCCTTCGCGACGAGGTGACCGACCTGGAGGCCGCAGGCATCGGCATGATTCAAATTGATGAACCCGCTTACCGCGAGGGCTTGCCCCTGCGGCGCGCCCAGTGGCCACATTACCTGGCCTGGGCCGGCAAGGCTTTCCGGATCAGTGCAAGTGGGGTGCAAGACCACACGCAAATCCACACCCACATGTGCTACTCGGAGTTCAACGACATTCTGCCCGCCATTGCCGCCATGGACGCCGATGTGATTACCATCGAAACCAGCCGCTCCGACATGGAACTGCTGAAGGGCTTTGGCGAATTCCGTTACCCCAACGAGATTGGCCCTGGCGTGTACGACATTCATTCTCCCCGCGTGCCGCAGGTGGAAGAAATGGTTCGCCTGCTCGAAAAGGCCGCTGCGGTGGTGCCGGTCGAGAACCTTTGGGTGAACCCCGATTGCGGCCTGAAAACCCGCGCTTGGGAAGAAACCGAAGCCGCCTTGCAACGCATGGTGGAAGCCACACACGCCTTGCGAAAGCGGCTGGCGCTGCAAAAATCTGCGGCATAAACACCGCATCATCCCCATGGGCATGGTGTCTCACGGGAAAATAAGACCACAACATCTTATTCTCCGGAGACTCCATTCATGGCCCAAGACCCCATTGTGATTGTATCGGTGGCCCGCACACCCATGGGCGGCTTCCAAGGCAGCTTGAGCGGCTTCACAGCAAGCGAGCTGGGTGCCCATGCCATTCAACAGGCGGTGCTGCGCAGTGGGCACCCAACACTCTCAGAGCATGTGGACGAGGTCATCATGGGCTGCGTGTTGCCCGCTGGCCAAGGCCAGGCCCCAGCCCGTCAGGCCGCACTGGGTGCCGGTTTGCCCCTGGGCACGGCATGCACCACCATCAACAAAATGTGTGGCTCTGGCATGAAAGCCATCATGCAGGCGCACGACGCACTGGCCGCAGGCAGCAGCCAAATTGTGGTGGCTGGCGGCATGGAAAGCATGAGCAACGCCCCCTACCTGCTGCCCAAGGCGCGCGGTGGCATGCGCATGGGGCATGGCCAAGTGTTGGACCACATGTTTCTGGATGGCCTGGAAGATGCGTACGACCAAGGCCGCTTGATGGGCACCTTTGCTGAAGAATGTGCAGACCAATACCAATTCAGCCGGGCAGCGCAAGACGAATTCGCGGTTCGGTCTCTGCAACGGGCGCGGGAAGCCACTGAAAATGGGCATTTTGCCTGGGAAATAGCCCCCATCACCGTTCGATCCCGCAAAGGCGAAGAAACCATGGCGCACGACGAACAGGCCCTGAAAGCCGACCCCGCCAAGGTGACCACGCTCAAACCGGCCTTTCGCAAACCAGACGGCACGGTGACGGCGGCCAACAGCTCCTCCATCAGCGACGGTGCAGCCGCGCTGGTGTTGACCACCGCCAGCCGAGCCCAGGCGCTGGGCTTGAGACCCCTGGCCAAAATTCTCGGACACAGCACCCATGCACAACAACCCAGCTTGTTTACCACAGCACCGGTTGGTGCGTTACACAAGCTCTTTGCCAAAACCGGTTTGTCTGCCGGGCAGGTGGACTTGTTTGAAATCAATGAGGCCTTTGCCGTGGTCACCATGGCGGCCATGGTGGAACTCAATCTGCCTGCCAACAAAGTGAATATTCACGGCGGGGCTTGCGCCTTGGGCCATCCGATTGGCGCCAGTGGCGCACGCATTGTGTGCACCTTGCTGGGCGCGCTCTCGCGCACGGGTGGCAAAATTGGTGTGGCCAGCCTGTGCATTGGCGGTGGAGAGGCCACTGCGCTGGCCCTGGAGATGCTGTAAACAGTTCGTCGCCCAACGTGATTCAAAAGGATGTAAATGGAGTTCCTGGATTTTTTGCACAGCCTGTCACCCCAGGCAGATCGCCTCTTCAGCTTTCTGGAAACCCGCCTGGGCAAACTGATTCTGTCAGTGAGCCTGTTTTTGATGGCCACGGCCATCAACCGCTTCATGCACTGGCGCATGCTCAGCAATGGCGCACAAGCCAACAACGGTGAAAACCGACGCGCCATTTGGGTGAGGCGAAAAAACCTGGTCTGGGTCAGTGCCATTTTGCTGGTGCTAGCGTTGTGGTCTGGTCAAATCACCGGTTTCCTGATCTCACTGGCTGCCATTGGCGGTGCACTTCTGATTGTCAGCAAAGAATTCATTCTCTGCATCTGGGGTGCGTTGGTCATCTCACTGAACAAAAGCCTGCGGATTGGCTCTACCATCGAGATAGGCCGTTTCACCGGTCAACTCGTCAACACGGGTTTTGTGAGTTTTGAACTGGCAGAAATTGGCCCCTCAAAAAAACAAACCGGGCGTTTGCTCCAATTGCCCAACAGCATGATCTTCACTGAGCCGCTGAAGAATCTCTCGATTTATGGTGCGTATGGCATTCACTTGATTGACTTTCACTTCACGCCATTTGTCAAAATTCAATTGGCCGAAAGCCTGGTGTTG
>DASUEC010000300.1:0-3266 GCA_036275255.1 Limnobacter sp.
ATTGAAGCCGATGAGCCAGGCAAGGTGGGCCCCATCAAACAGCTCGAGAAGCTGAAAGCCAAAGGCAATCCAATTGCCTATGTGGGCGATGTGGTGGGCACAGGTTCTTCGCGCAAGTCGGCCACCAACTCTGTGCTGTGGTTCACTGGCGATGACATTCCTTTCATTCCCAACAAGCGCTTTGGCGGCTACTGCCTGGGCGGCAAAATTGCCCCCATTTTCTTCAACACCATGGAAGACGCGGGTGCGCTGCCCATTGAGCTGGATGTCAGCCAGATGGAAATGGGCGACGAGATCGAGTTGCGCCCCTTTGAAGGCAAAGCCCTCAAGAATGGCCAGGTGATTGCCGAATTCAGCATGAAAACCGATGTGCTGTTTGATGAAGTGCGCGCGGGTGGTCGCATTCCCCTGATCATCGGCCGTGGCCTCACCGACCGTGCGCGTGCCGCACTGGGCCAGGGCCCAAGCCCTGTTTTCCGTCGCCCGGCAGCCAAGAACGACAGTGGCAAAGGCTTCTCCCTCGCCCAAAAAATGGTGGGCAAGGCTTGTGGCCTGCCTGCAGGCCAAGGTGTGCGCCCAGGAACCTACTGCGAACCCAAGATGACCACAGTGGGCTCTCAGGACACCACTGGCCCAATGACACGAGACGAACTGAAAGACCTGGCTTGTCTGGGCTTCTCTGCCGATCTGGTCATGCAGTCTTTCTGCCACACAGCCGCTTACCCCAAGCCCGTCGATGTAAAAATGCACCACGAATTGCCGGAGTTCATTGAGAACCGCGGTGGCGTGGCTTTGCGTCCCGGTGACGGTGTGATTCACAGCTGGTTGAACCGTCTGCTGATGCCCGACACCGTCGGCACCGGCGGCGATTCACACACCCGTTTCCCCATCGGCATTTCCTTCCCTGCTGGTTCCGGTCTGGTTGCTTTTGCAGCCGCGACAGGCGTGATGCCTCTGGACATGCCCGAGTCCGTGTTGGTGCGTTTCAAAGGCGAAATGCAGCCTGGCGTTACCCTTCGTGACCTGGTCAATGCCATTCCCCTTTACGCCATCAAGGCCGGTTTGCTGACCGTCGAAAAGAAGGGCAAGAAGAACGTTTTCTCGGGCCGCATTCTGGAAATTGAAGGGTTGCCTCAGTTGAAGGTGGAGCAGGCCTTTGAATTGTCAGACGCTTCCGCGGAACGTTCTGCCGCGGGTTGTACTGTGCACCTGGACAAAGAGCCCATCATTGAGTACATGAAGTCCAACATCACCCTGATGAAGTGGATGATTGCCCAGGGCTATCAGGATGCGCGCACACTGACACGCCGCATCAAGGCCATGGAAGAGTGGATTGCCAACCCCGAGTTGTTGAAAGGCGATGCCGATGCCGAATACGCGGCAGTGATCGACATTGATCTGGCCGACATCAAAGAGCCAATCCTCGCTTGCCCGAATGACCCGGATGATGTGAAGTTCCTGAGTGAAGTGGCGGGTGACAAGATCGACGAAGTGTTTATCGGTTCCTGCATGACCAACATTGGTCATTTCCGCGCCGCAGGCAAGGTGCTGGAAGGCAAGAGCGACATCCCGACCCGCTTGTGGATCGCACCGCCAACCAAGATGGACCAGCACATCCTCACCGAAGAAGGCTACTACGGCATTCTGGGTCGCACCGGTGCACGCATGGAACTGCCTGGCTGTTCCTTGTGCATGGGCAACCAGGCGCAAATCCGCAAGGGTTCCACAGCCGTGTCCACTTCCACACGCAACTTCCCCAACCGCTTGGGCATTGACACCCGTGTGTACCTCAGCTCTGCCGAATTGGCAGCTGTGTGTGCCCTCATGGGCAAAATCCCCACTGTGGAGGAGTACATGGAGCAGGTGAAGATGCTGGGCAATGTGTCTGGTGAGGTTTACCGCTACATGAACTTCGACCAGATCCCAGAGTTTGTGGAAATCGCCAACAAGGCAAAACTGGCGGCCTGAGTTTTCTTATTTCGTCTGTTTGTCAAAAAGCCACCCTCGGGTGGCTTTTTTCTTTTGATGCTCCGTTGCTTCAGTTACACCATTTCAGTGTCTGGGCGGTCTGTCAGGTTTGTTTTTTTTGAGCTGCGGGATCTGGATGCGGCATTGCGCAGCAACAGGTCTTTAATGCACGCGTGAATTGTCCCCACCTCTGCAAGCTTGCCCAGGCAACACACATCCCTTTTGTGTATCAGTTGGTAGTGCAAGTCGCCGTGGTTCTCTTCCATGAACAAGACATTTGCCTTTGGGAAAACACGCATGAGCGATTGTCGATAGCGATGTTCGTGTTCGGCGTCGATATTCATGTCAAATATCACCAGGCCAGCGTTCGAAAATTCAAGCATTTCACCGCTTGGATATTCGTTGAAGAGCGCGACGGTTTTTTCGCTCAGACTCTTCAAAAAGCGTGCATACCCGATTTGCTTGATCGGGTAGTCGCTGAAAACCACGCATGGCACATGGGACTCTTTCATACAGCAGCAAGGCACACATATCGTTGTAGACAAGCACATTTTCATGCACCGACCCCCGAAGGAGTATTCCCTGAGTGGGGTAAGATATTCACCGACATTTCACCCATTCGGTTGATAGGGGAGGTAACACCAGGATGGCAAAGTTCAAGGATTATGACCAATATGACGCGCTGGGCCTGGCCGAGCTGGTGAGGGGCGGGCATGTCAGCGCTGCCGAGCTGCTGGAAGAGAGCATCGACCGAACCAACAAGGTGAACCCAACCATCAACGCGGTTATTCGCCCCATGTACGATTTGGCGCGTGCCCGTGCCACGCAGGTCCAGGAGGGCCCCTTCGCGGGTGTGCCGTTCTTGCTGAAAGACCTGATCGCCAGCCATGCGGGTGTTGAAATGACCAGCGGAAGCCGCTTTTACCGCGGTTTTGTGCCAGCAGAAGATTCAGAGTACGTCAAACGCCTTAAGCGGGCAGGGCTGAATATTTTTGGCAAGACCAACACGCCAGAGTTTGGCATAACTCCATCCACCGAACCCGAGTACACCGGTGCCTGCCGCAACCCCTGGGACACTCTGCGCAGCCCTGGTGGGTCCAGTGGTGGTTCTGCAGCGGCGGTGGCCGCGGGCATTGTGCCCATGGCCAGTGCCAGTGACGGTGGCGGCTCTATACGCATTCCAGCCGCCTGTTGTGGCCTTTTTGGGATGAAACCCACCCGGGGGCGAGTGCCTTCCGGGCCGGATCTGCCTGATGGCTGGTTCGGTTTTATTGCAGAGCATGTGGTCTCCAAGTCTG
>DASUEC010000301.1:0-4138 GCA_036275255.1 Limnobacter sp.
ATGCCGACACATTCAGGCTGAGCAGATCGTTCACCCCCAGCACACCCAACTCGGTGGCCAGGTCAAGCAAATCGACCCGAATATTGCTGCCCAGCAAACTCCCCCACTGCGCCACATTCAGTTGAACGCTGCCACCACCCAAGGCAGTCAGCAGACCATTGAGCAATGCAGACTGGTTGGTGTTCAAAGCCAGCAAGCCGGACGACACGGTGCCCACCACGGTGGGTGCGACTGTGGCTTCGGCCAGCACGTCCAGTTGCCGATCTGGCAAAAAAGGCAGCAAGGCATTCACCGGCCTGCGCAGGGTGACCCGGCTGGTGATTGCGTTGGCACAATCGGCGGTTGGCGCGTTGTTGATCACGCACTGGATGGTGAGCGAGTCCGTGGGCAATACACCGTTCTCGAGGGCCAGGGCGCGCGCCTCGGCAAAGCCTGGACCATCGGCCAATTGGCGGGCAGCTGTGAGCGCCACCAGATCGGCCACACCCTGCAAGCGGGATTTTTCCCATGCCGTGTGACCCACGGCAAGCACCCCAAGCGCCCCCAAAGACATCATCAACACCACCACCGTGAGCACTGAATACGCACCGCGCTGACGACGCCTGGCCTTTGAAGAGGTGTGGAACTCAAACATTGTTGGGCTCCACCCGGGTGGTGGCCTCCGCGGACAGATTGTTCGGCAGGGGAATGAAAAACGAGTTGCCTACGATCGGGTTTCCTGCGTAATTGGGGTACACCAGCCTCAAACGCATGCAAACCGAATCACCGCAGGCAAAGGACGTGACCGTGGGTTGAACGTTGGCCCGGAAATCCCCAACGTAATTGGGAAGAAGATCGGTGAGCGCATCACGGGCCAACTCCTCGTAATCGCTTTGCGAAAACCCACTGCGATACACGGTGGCCTGTCGCGCGGCCTCTGTTGTGGTGTTGTTCATGACCAGCAAAGCACCGAGCAGCACAGAATACTCAACAATTGCAAAAGCCACCGCAAGCAACACGGGCAAGGTGAGCACCAATTCGATCATCAAGGCACCAGTCTGCCTGGCTTTTTTCAGGGTCTTCATGATTGCTTGCCCCATGTTTGGGGCACGTCCGTTTGGGTGTAGTTAATTTTCTTAATCACTTTGCCATCATATGATGGCATTCAAATGGGCAAACACCCGCCAACAACACACTCAGTTCAAAAAAATAATTGGATTTTTCTTTAAAATTCAGCGTCTTATTATTTAAGATCTGAAAGGATTTTCTGACAAGACAAATTTCTTCATTCGCAAGCAGGCGAATTATGTCAGCTTTTTACTTACAAATGACCAACCATTTTTAGGGGGTAAAACGCATGAATCAAGATAAAAAAAGCCGACTCCAAAGAGTCGGCCAATCGGGCATGCGTTAAAAACGCGTCGGAGGTGAGGAGAATCAGTCGTCGCGGCCTCGGCCGTGTTTGCCATGGCCACGCCCATGGTCATCGTCGTGTTTCCAGTGCTTGCGCCCCCGGTGGTCATCATCCCAGTGGCGTCGCTCGTGATGACGGTCCCAACGGCGCTCATCGCGACGACCATCGTAATAGCCTTCGCGGTAGTCCCGGTAATCTCGATCACGGATGTAGGTCACCCGATCCCGATAAATATAACGGGGCTCAATATAACGGGGGCTGAAGTCGTAATAATCGCGAGACTTCACGAAGTACACTGGGCGGGAGCAAGCACCATAGCGGCCGCAGTATTTGCCCCATTTTTTGAGGTGTTTGGGCGGCACGTGAAGGTACAAGGGTTCTTCCACGTAATATGAGCGACTCACGATGAGTGGCTCGTGATACACCAAGGCTGGGTACCTGCTGTTGGTGATGTTGACGTTGCCATACACACCGGGGGCAACCTCTCCACCCACCCCCACGGAAATATCAAACGCTTTGGCTGGCATGGCCAACAAACCCAGACCCAAAGCAAGGCCGGCAGAAATAAAGCCGATAATTCGCTTGTTCATCACAAATCCTCCATCATGTGATGTCAACTAAAACGAGCCGGGCCTCGTTTGGTTGACTCCTGAAACGTACACCCATGTTGGGTTGTATTTCATGAACGCAAATTCCAACTCAATAACAACGGAGAATGAACATGACCAAAACCATGCGTGGAACTGCCCTTGCAGTGCTGATCAGCTTTTCTAGCAGCTTTGTTGCTGCACCGGCCTCCGCAGCCATCGTGAGTACCGAACAAGCCGTGGCCATGCACCAGGACCGCAGCGAACTGAAGCAGTTTTTTGATCGCGAAGACATTGTCAAAGCCCTGCAAGCGCATGGCGTAAGCCCCGAGATGGCCAAGGCCCGCGTGGACTCCATGACTGAAGAAGAGGCGCAAAAGCTGGCCGCTCACATTGATAACGCACCAGCGGGTGCCGGCATTGTTGGTACACTGTTTACCGTGTTCATTATTTTGTTGGTGACCGACATTCTGGGCTTGACCAAAGTCTTCCCGTTCACCCGCTCTGTTCGATGAAATCTTCCAAACGCAGCATGGTCTGGGCCCGCCTGGCGGGTTCAGCCCTTCTGGTGGGGGCGCTTTCGGGCTGCGCCCTGGTGCCCACCGTGCCAGACAATCTCGAATCGTCTGTCAGCCGCCAAGCCACGGTTGAACTGACACAGGTGCCCTTCTTCCCGCAAGAGGAGTTTTTCTGTGGGCCATCCTCCCTGGCCATGGTGCTGAATCACCAAGGCGCCGACACCCAGCCCAATGCATTGGCTGAACTGGTCTACCTGCCGGGCAGGCAAGGCAGTTTGCAGTTGGAAATGCTGGCTGCACCGAGGGGGCTGGGTTACCTGTCTTATTCTCTGAACCCGAATTTGCCAGCTTTGTTTGCAGCCCTGAATGCCGGATACCCCAGCGTCGTGCTGCTCAACCTTGCATTGCCCATCGCCCCGAAATGGCACTATGCCGTGGTGGTGGGCTACAAAGCCGCCAGCAACACCATGGTTTTGCGCTCTGGCCCCAAAGAGCGGGAGGAGATCCCCCTTCCCACCTTCCTGAAATTGTGGGAGCGCAGCAACAACTGGGCTTTTGTGGTGCTCAAGCCAGACGCCCCCCCACCCGCCTTTGCAGACGCCCAAGGCTACTTGAATGCAGCAGTGGCGCTTGAACGATCAAATGTGGACAAAGCCGCTGCGGCGTACACACAAGGCAGCAAAGCCTGGCCCACCCAACCCTGGTTTTATTTTGGCCTGGGCAACATCGCGTATGCCCAGGGCCAATACGGCGAGGCAGAGCAACAGTACCGCAAAACGGTGGGGGTGCATCCTGACATGGCAGATGCATGGAATAACCTTGCCGAAACCTTGATCAAACTCGAGCGAAAAGCAGAGGCGCGTTCAGCCATCAACAAGGCAATCGCGCTTGGAGGCCCCCGTTTGGCAACCTACCAGGAAACCGCCAACAAGATACAGGGCAACTGAGGATGATCAAAGCCATGGTCACCGGCCACAGCCAAGGCTTGGGTTTGGCGCTGACACGCGCCCTGTTGCAGCAGGGCGTGCCCGTGCTTGGTGTTTCACGCAGGCAATTCCCAAAGGGCCTACCGGAAGAACATGCCCCACTGCAAGAGCGGTGCATGAACTTGGCCGACCCCCAGGCCATGATTGACTGGCTGGGCAGTGGTGCCTTGGCCCGCTTCTTTGAAGATGCCCACCAGGCCCTGCTCATCAACAATGCAGGGGTGGTGAGCCCGGTGGGGCCCATGCCCGTGCAGGCTTGGTCAGACATTGCCCATGCGGTCAACCTCAATGTGGCTGCACCGCTCATGCTCTCGGCTGCGGTGGCCCAATTGGGCCCACACATCACCGACCGGCGCATTTTGCATGTGTCCAGCGGGGCTGGGCGCAGCCCCTACCCGGGCTGGTCGGTGTATTGCGCCACCAAGGCGGCGCTCGACATGCATGCCCAGTCCGCACAACAAGACCAGCAGGCCAGGCTCCGTATTTGCAGCTTGGCACCCGGTGTAATCGACACCGCCATGCAGGCGCAAATTCGGCAAGTGAACAAAGCCCATTTCCCCAACAAAGACCGATTTGTACAGCTGAAAGAACAGGGGGAGTTGGCCAACCCAAGCGACACCGCCCAAAAAGTGCTGGCCTACCTGCTCAGCCCGC
>DASUEC010000302.1:0-9487 GCA_036275255.1 Limnobacter sp.
CCTCTTTGGTGAGCAGATCAATTTCCCGCTCCAATGAGTTGGATTTGAACTGGTGCTTGGGCTGCATCAGCCCCGGGTCTTTGATCAAGGGGCTGATCTGTTCTGCCTTGCTTGTCAACATTTCGGCGTTCACTTTGCCCAGAACAGGAAGCTCCACCGGGTGATTTGCAGGCAACAGCTTGGCCAAGTGAACCATATTGATTGCCAATTGGTAATCGGTGATGAGGTCTCGCGATTGGGTTTGCGCAATCAGTTGTTGACTCAGATGCTGCATGCAGCTTGCGGTCACAACCCCTGGTGAGCGATAAGCAGTGCACGGTGGGGACGCTTGGCTGCTTTGCAAACTTTCACTCAGGGCGGAAACCAGAACTGGATTGTTGCTGGCTGCTTTGCTGATTTGGTCAAACACGATGTGGTCTCTCCAGAAGTAAGGAGCATACCCTTACGCAAATGCCGTTCCAGAAAGCAGGCCAGAACGGACCTGCTTTAGATGGTCGACTTGCCCTCCCATGGTGCAAGCGTTGGAGTCAACGCGATCCCTTTGCTTTTGCAAATGCAGCAGCCAGGGCATTGTTTGAAAAGCTGTTGTTTGACTGCGCCTTTCCTGCACCGGAATGGCGCTCGTGTTGGCTGCGGTTTGTCCCGCCGCCAGCGCGGTTTGCCGCCACCTGCGCAGCCCCAGCACGTGGCGCATCGTCGGACAGCCGCATCGTCAGCGAAATTCGCTTGCGGGGAATATCCACTTCAAGCACCTTGACCTTCACGACCTGACCGGTTTTAACCACGCTGTGGGGGTCTTTCACAAAGGTATTCGACAGCGCAGACACATGCACCAGGCCATCTTGGTGAACCCCGATGTCCACAAATGCACCAAAATTGGCGACATTGGTGACCACGCCTTCCAGGGTCATGCCAGGCTTCAGATCGGCCATCGTGTGAACCTTGTCATCAAATTTTGCTGTTTTGAAACTGGGGCGAGGATCGCGGCCTGGCTTGTCCAGTTCGAGCAAAATGTCTTGTATCGTGGGCAAACCAAAGCGCTCATCCACAAACTCGCCAGGTTTCAGTGATTTAAGAATCTCCTTGTTGCCCACCAAGCTGCCCACAGGCTTTCCGGTTTTTGCTGCAATTTTTTCGACCACGGTGTAAGCCTCAGGATGCACTGCGGAGGCATCCAACGGGTTTTCTGCCCCATGAATGCGTAAAAATCCGGCGGCCTGTTCAAAGGTTTTGTCACCCAAGCGTGGCACTTTCCTGAGCTCATCACGGCTTTTGAACTGGCCGTGTGCATTCCGGAAGTTAACCAGCGCTTTGGCCACGGTCGCGTTCAGGCCGGACACACGCGCCAAGAGGCTCTCGGAGGCGGTGTTTACTTCAACGCCCACCGCATTCACGCAATCTTCTACCACGGCGTCCAAGCGGCCGCTGAGTTGCCTTTGGTCTACATCGTGTTGGTACTGACCCACACCAATGGATTTGGGGTCGATTTTCACCAATTCGGCCAGGGGATCTTGCAAGCGTCTTGCGATTGACACTGCACCCCGCAAGCTCACATCCAGCTCGGGCAACTCGGCGCTGGCCAGGGCAGAGGCCGAATACACAGAGGCTCCAGCCTCACTCACCATCACCTTGGCGGCTCTCAGGTCTTTGTGGCGGGCCAGCAGATCGGCTGCCAACTGATCGGTTTCGCGGCTTGCGGTGCCGTTGCCAATCGCGATCAGCTCCACTTTGTGCTTCATGCACAGGGCAGCCAATGCGGCAATGGATTCGTCCCACTGGCGTCGCGGTTCATGGGGATACACGGTGGTGGTGTCCACCACTTGCCCCGTTGCGTCCACCACGGCAACTTTCACACCAGTGCGAATACCTGGGTCCAGCCCCATGGTGGGTTTGCCGCCAGCAGGGGCCGCCAGCAGCAAATCTTTCAGATTTTTGCCGAATACGGAAATGGCTTCGGCTTGAGCAGCATCGCGCAGTTGCCCCATCACCTCCGTTTCCAGTGTGCCCGCGAGCTTGATGCGCCATGTCCAGCGGCACACCTCGCTCAGAAATTTTCCGCGGGGCGATTCGTCCCGCTCCAGATGATGCAGGCGCGCAATTTCGGATTCAAAAGGGTGAGGGGCACGCGGGTTTTCTGCCTCCCACACCTCGGGGAGGTCCACCTTCAAAGTGAGAAACCCCTGCTCACGGCCACGCAGCATGGCCAGCATGCGGTGCGAGGCCACTTGTACCAAGGGCTCTTGGTGTTCAAAGTAATCCTGGAATTTGATGGCCTCGGCCGCTTTTTCTGGAACCACTGCTGCGCGAATGGCGCCCTCTGAATTGAGGCGGTTTCGCAGCAATGCCAGCAGGGCTGCGTTTTCCGAGAACTGTTCGGCAAGAATGTCCTTTGCCCCGTCCAGCGCCGCCTTGGCGTCGTTGATCTGGTGTTCAGGATTGAGGTATTGCATGGCCAGTTCTTCGGGCACTGCCTTGGTGTCGCTGAGGATCGTGTCGGCCAGGCCTTGCAGCCCGGCCTCACGTGCAATTTGGGCGCGCGTGCGTCGCTTGGGTTTGTAGGGCAAGTAGAGGTCTTCCAGGCTTTGCTTGTTGCCTGCCTGTTCAATGGCAGCCTTCAGTTCTTTGGTCAATTTGCCTTGGCTTTCAATGCTTTCCAACACCACTGCACGCCGGTCTTCCAGCTCGCGCAAATACACCAGCCGCTCCTGCAGGTCGCGCAGCACTGCGTCGTCAAGTCCGCCAGTGACTTCTTTCCTGTATCGTGCGATGAATGGCACGGTTGCTCCCTCGTCGAGCAAGTCAACAGCAGATTTGATTTGTGTTTGAGCCACGCCCAATTCCTGGGCCAACTGGGCGATAATTCGAGTCTGTACAAGCGACATGGGTGTGTGTTCTATGAGTTTTCAGTTGAAGCAGGGCATTGTGCCACAGCTTTTAAAGCTGAACCGGCTTGCCCCTTTGCAGCCGTTCTGTCACATTAGCCCAGGTTTTTTTCGCTGTGCAATGCTTGCTGCAGCTGCAACAGGGTTGCTTGGTTGCGCAACAGCGGTGCAGATCAGGGCAGAGCCCCCCATGCCACCAGCCAATTTGCAAGATGCAAAAAACTACATGGCCACCCGCGACCGTGCCTTGGAGATTTTGGAGTACGAGCTGAATCAGCAGGCGATTGCATGCTATGACCGCTTCTTTGTCGCCAATTGCCTGGATCAGGTGCGGCTTCAAGGTGCTCAGCTTCGGCGTGCCCATCTGGAAGTGCAGGGCAAGGCCGAAGACATCATCCGCCTGGATGAGTATGCAAAAAGGCAGGCCAGGGACAAGTCATCCAAATGAGTCGGCCAGGCAGGGTGACACCCCGTGGGTGCCCTGTGGAGTGCTTGGCCACATGGGGCTACAATGGCTTTTGAGTTACATGCGTTTGGGAGCGCCTCAACAACATGGTTTATACCGAAGACAACGAGTCAATCAAACGCCGAATTGTGGAGTTGCAGGTTGAGCATCGCGATCTGGATCAAATCATCGCCATGCTGACTGCCCAGGTCGGTTATGACCAGTTGCAGGTGAGGCGTTTAAAGAAACGCAAGCTCCAGATCAAAGACGCAATCACCCTGCTGCAAATTCAGCTCGAGCCCGACATTCCAGCCTAAAGCCTGTCTGCGGTAAACCCTTTCTCCTCACCCTTGTCATGACCGATTACACCCAATCCGTGCTGGATGCCTTTGCACCTGATGGCGCGTTGGCCAGCCATCTGCCAGGTTTCACTGCCAGGGAGTCGCAGATCAGCATGGCTGCGGCCGTGTGTCGCTCGGTTGCCCAGCAATCTGCCCTGGTTGTTGAGGCAGGCACAGGCACTGGCAAAACCTTTGCGTACGTGGTGCCTGCTTTGTTGTCCGGCAAGCGGGTTCTGTTATCGACAGCCACCAAGACACTGCAGGACCAGCTGTTCACCAAAGACCTGCCCTTGGTTCGCAAGGCTCTCGGTGTGCCTGTCAACATCGCATTGCTCAAAGGCCGGCAAAACTACGTGTGTCATTTTCACCTCGAGCGTGCACTTCGCGAGGCACGCCTGCCATCTCCGCGGGAGGTGGATCACTTGCAAAAGGTTCGTTTGTTTCTTGGGCGCACGCACAGTGGCGACAGGGCAGATTGTACAGGTGTTCCGGAAGATTCGCCGGTTTGGGGCTGGGTGACATCCAACAAAGACAACTGTCTCGGCAGCGAATGCCCCCACGCTCACGAATGTTTTGTAAACAAGGCACGTCGTGATGCGCTGGATGCAGATGTGGTGGTGGTTAACCACCATTTGTTTTTGGCAGATCTTGCTTTGCGGGAAGAGGGGATTGCTGAGCTTTTGCCAGCCTGTGACGTGATTGTGTTTGATGAAGCACACCAGCTTCCCGACATTGCAACCAATTTGTTGGGGCAGTCAGTCTCTACAGCTCAATGTCAGGAGTTTTTGCGAGATGTTCTGATCGAGGGGCGAACCTCCAGTGCCGATGCGGGCGATTGGGATGCGGTGCTGCGGCCAATGGAGTTGGCCCTGAAGGAGATTCGTCGATTGATTGGCGTCGAGATCGACGCCGCCAGGCTTACCCACGCACAATTCTTGGCTGTGCAGGGCGTTGCAGTGGTATGCGCCGATTTTGAGGAACGCCTGGAGAAATTGATTGAGATGATCAGCCCGCTGTCGGCGCGCAATGAAGCCTGGGTGAAGTTGCTCAGCCGGGCCAGCGAGCTTTGTCTGCGCTGGCAAAACTGGTTTTCTGGCCACGGGCAAGACGACCAATCCGTGCGCTGGGTCAGTGTAAGCAACCACACAGTCCAGTTTTGCGATTCGCCACTCGATGTGTCCAATGCATTTGCAAAGTTGTATGCCGAGCAGCCCAAATCGTGGGTATTCACCAGCGCCACATTGAGCGTGAAGGATAGGCTAGAGCACTTTACCTTGCAGGTTGGGCTGGATGATTGTGAGCAACTTGTTTTGCCAAGCCCTTTCGATTACGAGTCTCAGGCTTTGCTTTGTGTGCCAGACAATCTTCCATTTCCCAACGAGCCCCAATTCAGCACCAAGTTGGCCAAGGCGGTTTGGCCGCTGCTCATGGCCAGCGACGGGGGGGTGTTCTTTCTTTGCACCAGTCACCGCGCTGTTAAGCAGCTTGGTGAGTATTTTCGCGAACAGATCGCAGAGGCTGACCTGGATTGGAGTCTTCTGGTTCAGGGGGAGTCTTCTCGGGCTGAATTGTTAGAGCAATTTAGGGGTTTGCCCAAACCGGTGTTGGTGGGCGCAGCGAGTTTTTGGGAGGGGGTGGACATCCGTGGCGATGGTTTACGCCTGGTGATCATCGACAAGCTTCCCTTCGCGCCGCCCGATGACCCCGTGTTCCAGGCCAAAAGTGAATTGCTTAGAAGCCAGGGGGGCAATCCCTTTCAGGATTTGTCATTGCCCGATGCAGCCATCGCGCTGAAGCAGGGGGCGGGCCGCCTGATTCGCGATGAGTCGGATTGGGGGGTGTTGCTGATCGGCGATCGCCGCCTTGTCGAAAAGGGCTATGGCAAGTTGTTGTGGCGTAGTCTCCCGCCCTTTCGACGCACACGCGATTTGCAGGTGGCGGTTCAATTCATGCAAGAAAAAAGGGGAGCATCGCTGCTCCCCTGATCGATGTGCATTCTGGTCAGTCTTTCCAGACCTGCCACCATTTGGACTCTGTTTTTTGAGGCTCTGGCAGGTCCATCTTCCAATATGGGCTGTCCTTGAAATTCAGGTCGATCACCCGTTTGGTGTCTTCGGCCAAGGATTTCATCTCAAGTTTTTCATAGCAGCGAAGGCTGATGAACAGCGCTTCTTCAATGGAAGGGGTTTGTTCAAAACGACGCACCACCTCTTGGGCGCGGTTCAGTGCTGCCAGATACGCGCCACGTTTGTAGTAATAACGCGCGACATGCAGCTCGTTTTGGGCCAGGGCGTTCACGAGGTACTGTAGACGCGAGCGCGAGTCTTCGTAGTAGCGGCTTTCCGGAAACCGTGTAACCACCTCACGGAAAGCGTCGAAGGCTGCACGTGTACCCTTCGGATCACGAGCACTCTGATCCTCACCAGACAGCAGGGCAAAAATGCCTTTGTCTTCGTTAAAGCTGATGAGGCCGCGCAGATAGAAAACATAATCAAGGTTCTGATGGTTGGGGTGCAGCTTGATGAATCGCTCTGTGGCTGCGAGCGCCTGGGCGTTGTCCCCGGCCTTGTAATACGCATACGCGGTGTCTATTTGGGCCTGTTGCGCAAAACGGCCGTATGGGTAGCGGGCTTCGAGTTTCTCGAGCAGATCAATGCCTCGCTCATAGTTGCCCACGTCGATTTCAGCCTTGGCCTCTTCGTAGAGGCGGGCAGGGCTCCAACCCTCGGTTTCATCAAATTGCTTGGTACTGCCACAGGCCGCCAGCGTAAAAACCAAGGCGGTCAGGATCAATAACTGCGATAATAGGCGCATGCCGTTGCTGCGCTGTGCATATAAAGTGTTGTTCATGGGCTCGGGTAACTCGCGCTGTCCCTGTGTAATCATCGATGAATTTCCATTATATCGGGCAAAGCCCCCGCCGCCCAACTGCGGCCCTCATTTGACAAGAATCGATTTAAGCCATGAATCCCGGTAAATCCGAACCAGCCGTGCCAACCGAGGCACCCACCCCACTGACTGCGACCGTGAGCATGGCCTTGTCTGGCCAGCGCTTGGACAAGGTGGTGGCGGAGTTGTTCCCACAGTATTCCCGCTCCCGTCTGCAAGCCTGGTTGAAGCAGGAGCGCATTTTGGTCAATGGGGTGGTGGCCACCAAGGGCAACCAGAAGGTCAGTGGCTTTGACTTGCTCAGCCTGAGCCCCGGGGTGTTGGAACACATGCAAAGCCTGGTCCCCGAGGACATGAATCTGGACATTGTGGGGCAAACCCAGGAGTACACGGTGGTCAACAAGCAGGCGGGCTTGGTGGTGCACCCAGCCCCAGGGCACTGGTCCGGTACCTTGATGAACGGCTTGTATCATTTGGATCCTGGTTTGATCCACGTGCCCAGGGCGGGGATAGTGCATCGCCTGGACGCCGACACCACCGGTTTGATGGTGGTTGCGCGCACTTCCGAAACCCAAGTCAAGTTGGTGCAAATGTTGCAGGCCCGAATTGTGAAGCGGGTTTACCTGGCCTTGGTTTGGGGGCGCGCCAATGCCCCGATTACAGTGAATAATCCACTGGGGCGGGATCCAAAAAACAGGCTCCGCATGGCGGTGGTTGACTACGGCAAACCAGCCGTAACACACTTCATGCCAATTGCCCAGGGTGAAATCATGGAAGTTCCCGTGACCCTCATGGTTTGTCGGCTTGAAACGGGGCGCACGCATCAAATTCGGGTGCATGCCCAGCACGCTGGATTCGCTTTGGTTGCCGACCCCGTCTACAAATTGCGTGGTGCAGGCAGCCACTCGGCCATGAGACTGGCTGGGATCGAGCTGCCCAACTCTACTTTGTTTGCCAGGCAAGCCTTGCACGCCACCCACCTCAGCTTTCCAGACCCTGCACAATTTGAATTGAAGGCCGATGGCCAATCCATGGCGGATTGGGAAGAAGCCTTGAGCAATCATGAATGGCCTGAGTACATTGCGCCTGCACCGGAGGATCTGAGTCTGTTGGGAGACATGGCTGGGATTGATTTTCATGCGCCCTGGGTCGAAGAAGCCGTTCTGTCTCAAGCCCATGCCCACAAGGCGTCTGCACTCATTCAGTTTGAACCTCTGGAAGATGACGAAGACGAACTTGTTGATGAAGATTGAGCCCCTTTTATATGTGCCGGCACTCACGGGCCCTTTGTCGGGTTTAGAGGGGCGGCTGCGGATTGCGGTTACCCTCCGCGGCGCCGGGTTGCAGGTCCACCCGTGGATTGGCGAGCCTTATGGCTTTAATTTTGGTGATCATGTGGGCGACAATCCCGTTGAGGTGGCATTGCGGCGCCAGGCGCTGGAAATGTGGGTGGGCGCCCCGATTGTTTGGCTGAACCAGGTTCATGGATGTGCGGTGGTTGACCCCAGTCAAATGAACCCTGGCTGTGGCGCACCGCAAGCCGATGCCTCCATCACATGTTCAAGCCAACACGCTCTGGCCATCATGACGGCGGACTGTTTGCCTGTGGTGTTTGTGGCAATCGACGGATCGGGTTGCGTGCGCGGTGTTGGGGCGGCACACGCGGGTTGGCGGGGCTTGCGGGCTGGGGTTCTGCGTGCCACTGCTCGGGCTCTTGCGCACCGCTGCGGCGTGCCAACCCGGCAAATTCATGCCTGGCTTGGGCCTGCAATTGGTCCACAGTCTTTTGAAGTGGGCGAAGAGGTTCGTCAAGCTTTTATTGATGTTGACCCGGATGCAAGCGCTTGTTTCGCCGACCTACACCATGGGACAGGC
This sequence comes from Limnobacter sp., assembly GCA_036275255.1. Classification (GTDB taxonomy): domain Bacteria; phylum Pseudomonadota; class Gammaproteobacteria; order Burkholderiales; family Burkholderiaceae_B; genus Limnobacter. The sequence continues at coordinate 8,433 of DASUEC010000302.1, forward strand.
AAGAGTTTTGCTGACATTTATGCGCTGGCCACGCGGGACCTGATGCAGGCGGGTGTAACCGACGTTCAGGGCGGCGGGGCCGACACATTCACTGACTTGCGGTGGTTTTCTCATCGACGGGGGCAACAGCAGGGGGTTCAGGCGGGTCGGATGGCGACAGTGATTCGGCTTCTTCCATAGCCTTTTTGCGGGCACGCCGAGATTTTGTGCCGAGCAGATACATCAAAACCGAACAGGGGAACAGGCCGTAGAAAAAAAATGTGGCCAAGCCTGCGGCAAGTGAGTGCTCCGTGGCCGCCATTAAAACAACCACATACATCCATCCAATTGCAACTATGTACATCTGCAAAACCTGCACAACAAAACGACACTGGGCAAATCTTGCATGAAATTCCAGGGCAGGGCAAACACAATGGAGACCTTGCGGCAAACCGGGGTGGCTAGACCAAGAATTATTTGACAACTCAAAATGGTGCGGTGCACAATATTGGAAATACAAGGCCTCAATGGCCAGGGAGTGCTTTTTCAAAGGCACCCGCAAAGGAGAGGAAGGTGAACAAACAGTTTTCAGACTTCAGCGAAGTCATAGGCCAGTTTTTGCCCGTCGCTGAACAAATTCAGCAGCAAATGCAAACCCAGATGCAGCACGTCATGGGTGCGTTCGGCGGGTTGCCAGGCATGCAGGGTCTTGCGCCCATGAACCCGGTGACCATGGGTGCCATTGCACCATTCATGAATTCTGTGATGGATGCATTCCAGCACACGCTGTCACAAATTTCAGTGCATTCCTTGGGCCAAATTCAGTCGGAGTATGCATCCGAGCTATCCACGCTTGTTGCATCGGCGTTTTCTTCTCTCCCCGGTGTGGACGGCAAAGGTTCAAAATCAACTTGCCTGGATGTCTATCTGGCGGGCGACAAACGCTTTGCGGCACCCGACTGGCGAGACCACGGGGTGTACGAGTTCACGGCTGCGCTTTATTCGCTCAATGCAAAGTTCACCCGCAAGATTGTCGACTTGGTGCCCGAGGAGTCACCGGAAAAGCGGCGAATGGA